>DAIOVK010000202.1:0-5984 GCA_036759045.1 Kapaibacterium sp. (SeqCode)
TATATTATCTTAGTTAAAGAATAATTTTAACTAAAAAATTTAAAACCTTATTTTTATTATAAACCTTAGTAGAAAATAAACACCAAAAATCAATAAACCTTATTACCTTATTTTACAATTTCTTTCACACAAAAATTTGATAAGAATTATGCCATCTCCATTTAAATAAAGCATTTGCTTTATCTGGTGGGTCGAAATGACAAGAAATTATAACCAGTTTTTCATTGAATTACTACACTAGTTTTTAAATTCAGTATTAATTACAGTAATCCTGCTTGGATAAGTAATAGGGCCTAATGGAGTACTAACAGTTGGTTGAATATCTAACTTTAGCTTTGAAGAAGTTCCATTTACTCCACCAAGAGCAAGTGCTAAATTGAAGAGATTATCATAGCTTTTATTATTGAAAAATTTCAATAAATCTAATGAGATACCAATCGGAATAGCAGTTTCCTGAGAGTTACCCGGCACAGAAATACTTTGATTGATTGTTCCGTTGATTGTGGAAACATCGTCAATAATTAGCCGCCAGTCCAATTTACTTATGGTTGCAAGTTGTTTGCTTGTTCCTTGAGTTCCGGTATTTGGGTTTTTTACAAGCAGATTTAATGTGAATTCTGCAGGCATTTTCTTTTGATTGTATTGGCTAAGGAAATTAGCGGCATCTAACGCAGAAAAATCTGATATATTCTTTTTGTCACTTAGTGAAACATTGTATAATTTAAATCCCTGCACTGAACCTAATTTAAACTGAAGCTTTTCTAAATTCGTTAATGTTTGAGTGATTTGCTTAATTTGAGAACAACTGTATAAAAGACCTACTATTGAAATTGCTATAACTAATACATAATATTTTTTCATATTCATTTCCATTCAATATTTTAAAATTATATTAACGATTTGAATTCTAATTTCTTGCAATAAATAAAAAAATATTGAGCCATTCTATAAACTATGAGAAGTCATTTCAAAAGAATCGAAAATTAGGTTTATGGATACCCGTTTTTACAGGTGTTATACATATTTAATTATGAAATGTTATAGATAATAACTCAACTTTCCTTGTTGAAAAAATATAGTAAATACAGAATAGTAGGGCATTAGAAATAAGCAAATTTGTTTTTTCCTTAGAAAATACTATATTTATAAATAGAACCTTTTAGCACTTTAATTCTTTAATATTTTATTCTAATATTACAAATATGGACGACTACTTAGAATTTAAGCAATTATCCATAATAATTAATTTCTTATCTCCGTGACATTACTCTTGAGAGGGGACAAAAGGGTGTGTTCTTTCTTAATTGTTAAATCTGATGCATTATCAAGTAGATAAACTATTATTAGCATATATTTTCTTTTATTCAGAAAGTAGATTTTTTATAAGGTAAAAAGAACACACCCCTTTAATCCCCTCTCAAGAGGGGAATGCGTAAGGTGACATTATAACATTTCTAACTGGAAATTTAATTATTTATATCTGAGGTTACAGGTATGCTTGTAACCTACTATTCAGTTGTATAATTAATATTTTAAAAGTAACTTATGTGTTATGTTTTTTTATTAATTGTGTAAATAAACTGTTGTTATTTTAAGAAATATTTTTAAAAAATGCAAGAGTAGAATATTTCTTTAATAATTCCTAAAATACTTGAAAATCAAAGATATACTGACAACTTGTTGCTCGTTTGACTGGAGAAAAATATTATATTTAAAAATAATTATTATTTAAAAATATTTTATTATATTATAAATTTAGTATGTTTTAATAAATAAAATGTTTTATTAGCTATTAAATGGAAAAATTAAAAGAATTACAAAAAAATTGAGTAAGCTATGTTTGCAAAGAGAATAATATTTACAAGTTTAAATGATAAAAAGACAATGATATATCTAATATCAATATTATGTATAATAATTATTGCACCCGGTTTTTTTTCTTATAAAAGTTCCAAAGAAAGAGTATATCATCAGATAGAAGAACAATTGCAATCAATTACAAATTTAAAAATAAATCAGTTGTCAGACTGGTATATTGATGAATTTAATGATGCAGCAGTGATTTCTCAAAATCAATATATTATAGAAATCCTAAATAAAACTAAATTTTCTGAATATAGTGAAAAAAATTCAATTAAAAACTTACTTATTCAAATAAAGAAAGAGCATAATTATTCAGAAGTAAGTTTATTTTCAACCTATAAAGAAATAATTTCATCATCAGAAACAGTAAATAATCAGGACAATGAGATATTAAATGGTTTAAATGAAGCAGAAAGAACTCAATCAACCAAAACAACAAATCTGTTCCTTTCCGCAAGCAGAATAGACACAATAAGTATTGCCTTTATTTCACCCGTAAGAGTAAAAAATAAAATTATAGCATATTTTGTTTTTTTGATGGATGCTAATCAATTTATTACCCCTTTATTAGAAGCTTGGCCCTTAATAAATAATTCTGCTGAAACAATCCTTTACAGAAAAGATGCTGATAGCATTCTTGTTTTAAACGAATTGCGTTATAAGAAAAATACTGCATTAAATTATAAAGTTTCATTAAGTCAATCTGAAAACCTTTTAGTTCAGGGAGTATTGGGTAAAAGTGGCTTGCTTTCAGGAACAGATTACAGGAATATTGAAGTATTTGCTTTTGCTAGTCATATAACCGGAACTCAGTGGTATATATCGTGTAAAATCGACAAATCTGAAGCCCTTTCACAACTTACTTATGTGTTTTATCGTATTCTTTTTATTTGCATAATATTATTATCAGTAGTTCTTGGTGGCTTACTTATTGTATATAACAGATATCAGAAGAATTTTTATAAAGAATTACATAACAAGGATAAAGAATTATTGAGTTTTAATGAAAAATATCAGATTACACTAAATAACCTTGGTGATGGTGTAATAACAACAGATGTGAACGGAAAAGTTCAATATCTCAACAAGATGGCTGAAATTTTGACTGAATGGAATTTAGAGGAAAGCAATGGAAAAAATTTAAATGAAATTTATAAAATAAAAAATGAATTAACAAATGATGAAGTAAATGACATTACTCAGAAAATATTAAAACAAGGTATTGTTAAAGAATTAGCTAATCACACCATTTTAATATCAAAATCCGGGAAACATATTCCTGTAATGGATACTGGCACTCCGATTTATGATAATGATGGAGCAATTATCGGACTTGTTATTATATTTAAAGATGAAACTGAAAAACGTCAACAACAGAAGTATATTATTGAAAATGAAAGAAATTTAAAAAATATCGCTGATAATATTACTGATATTGTTTTTACTACAGATTTGAATTTTAATGTTACTTTTATTACTCCTTCAGTTGAAAAAGTTTTTGGTTTTTCACCAGAAGCTTATATGAAATTAAAATTAGAAGAAAGGCATCCTCCTGAATCAATTGGAATAATCTACAAAATATATAATGAAGAATACGAAAATGAAAAGAATCAGAATTTAGATAAAAACAGAACGCGAATAATAGAATTAGAACACTACAAGCAAGATGAAAGTAAAATATATATTTCAATGCACACTTCTTTTGTTCGAGATGATGAGGGAAAACCGATTGGCATTCTTGGTGTTACAAGAGATATTACTTCAGAGAAAAAAATTAAAACAGAACTAAAAATTGAAAGAGATAAGTTTGCTAAAATTGTTGATACAGCACCAGGCGCTATTTGTATGTTTAGCTTAAAAGCTGATGGAACAATATATTTTCCATATTGCAGCCCGGCTATTAAGGAAATACTTGGATTTTCAGCTGAAGAGTTAAAAAATAACGCTAACTTTTTAAAAGACTATGTTCCTCAGGAGTACATTGAAAATATTAGAACTGAATTAAAAGAATCAGCGGAACAGTTATCTTTATTACATAGTGAATTTTTGTATAATCACCCAAGCAAAGGAGAAATTTGGATTGAAATCAGATTTTTACCAACTATTGATGAAAATAAAGTAATTGTATGGAATGGCTTTTTAATTGATATAACAGAACAGAAAAGAGCAGAAAAGGAATACAAGCAGTTAATTAATGGAATGAATGATACTACTTTCGTTATTGATTTTAATGCAAAATTTCTCGAAGTTAACGACACCGCAGTAAAGAACTTAGGTTACTCGAGAGAAGAATTATTAAAAATGGGACCAGTAGATATTGATTCTTCTTTAGATCCGGAGATTATAAAAGATTTGGTTGCTAATATGAAGTTCGATGAAAAGCAGGTATTTGAAACCTCACATACTACTAAAGACTGCAGAATATTACCTATTGAAATAAGTTCAAGTCCGATACTATATTTTGGCAATAAAGCAATACTTTCTGTTGCCCGTGATATATCAGAACGAATTAAGTACAGGAATGAGTTGATTGAAGCAAAAGAAAAAGCTGAAGAAGGAAATAGATTAAAGACTGCTTTCCTTCAAAATATGTCTCACGAAATTCGCACTCCACTTAATGGTATTCTTGGCTTTATTCGTTTGCTGCAGGAACCTGATTTATCCGAAGAAGAAAAAAATGAATTTATTCAAATAGTTAATGCAAGTGGGAAAAGACTTCTCGATACAATTAATTCAATTATCGAAATATCTAAAATTGATGCAGGTCAAATGCCAATTTTAATTTCAGTTGTCAATATTTATGAAATTATGAGTTTCTTCTTCGATTTCTTCGAATTAGCTGCACGAGACAAAGGACTACTTTTTGAAATACGAGAAATGATCCCTTATGAAAAATCAATCATATACAGCGACAAACAAAAAATTGACGGTATAATAACTAATCTTATTAACAATGCAATTAAATTTACTCCAAGTGGTTCAATAGAATTTGGGAACTATCTTGATAAAGATATGCTTGTTTTTTATGTAAAGGACACCGGAGTAGGAATACCTAAAGAAAAAGTTGATTCAATTTTTGAACGTTTTGTTCAAGCTGACGTTAATATTACCCGTTCCTTTGAAGGGTCTGGCTTAGGACTCGCTATTGTTAAAGCATATATTGAAATGTTAAATGGAAATATATGGGTCGAATCTGTTTATGGTAAAGGAACTACCTTTTATTTCTCTATTCCTTATAATCCAGTTAAATCTAAAACTGAACATATTGAAGAACAAATTGTTAATCCAGTTAGCTTAAAAAAATATATTACAATCTTAATTGCCGAAGATGACGATATAAGCTTTCGTTTCTTAAAAAACATTTTACAAAAAGAAGGAATTAATGTAATTAGAACGACCCATGGTGAGGATACAATAAAGGAAGTTATGGAAAATCCAGACATTAATTTAGTGCTTATGGATGTTAAAATGCCTGTTATAAACGGATATGAAGCAACTCGGGTTATTAGAGAGTTTAATAAAAATATTCCGATTATTGCTCAAACCGCATATGCTTTGACTGGCGATAAAGAACTTGCTATCGAAGCCGGATGTAATGATTATATCACAAAACCAATAAACTCAGAAGATTTATTCATTTTAATAAATAAATACTGCGAAAAAAAATAAATTTGACTAATAAAAAACTCAGATATACAGACCCCATAATGAAAATAAAGGAGTTAGAAGATTTTTCTCGTAAAGAACAATAGCGCAAATTACCCAGAAAATGTGTCTTTTCGAAACGAAGCGAAGAATCTCAAACTCTGTGGTAGCAATGACTTGTGAGATTTCTCACTTCGTTTACCAATGACATCTTTTACTGTCATTCTGGCGTATACCAGAATCCATCTTACTTTTTGGTTATTTGTAATTGGTCATTAGTTATTAGTAAAAATACTAATTACTAATAACAAATGACTAATGACCAATAAAAACTATTTTTTAAGATAGATTCTGACATTCGTCAGAATGACACTTTTACTTATGTCATCTCTATTATAATGAAGCTCTTGCTTTATCAGGGGGTTCGAAATGACATCTTTTCTCAGTCATACTATCAACAAGTTGATAGCATGACT
>DAIOVK010000203.1:0-5978 GCA_036759045.1 Kapaibacterium sp. (SeqCode)
TCTTGTCATTCTGGCGTATGCCAGAATCCATCTTGGTTTCCATAAGTACAGAGAAATATTTTAGTCATTAGTTATTAGTAAAAAATAAATGACTAATAACAAATGACTAATGACCTATAAAAACAATTTTTTAAGCTTGATTCTGACATTCGTCAGAATGACATTTTTAGTGATATCATCTCCTTTTAAATGAAGCATTTGCTTTGTCAGATAATTCGAGATGACACTTAATTTGGATATATAAAAGCAACTTAGTATAAAACCTAATCAATTCCTAATATGTTTTTATAAATCTTATAATTAGCGTCTTCGAAGCAAACAAAAATGACTTTTTCAATATAACCATTCATATCAAGGAAGTTTTTTACTTCCTGGACGGCGATTTCGGCTGCTCTTTGTTTAGGAAAACCATAAACTCCTGTGCTAATATTAGGGAATGCAATAGTTTTAATTTTTTTCTTTTTTGCGAGAGCCATTGAATTGTAATAAGCGCGTGCTAAAAGCTTTTCTTCATTATTGGAGCCGCCCTGCCAAACTGGTCCTACAGTATGAATAACATATTTACAGGGTAAATTTCCGGCACTGGTAATAACGGCATCACCAGTAGGACAACTTCCCTTTTCTTTTATAATTTGCATACACTCTTCGTGAAGAATAGCACCTGCAACGCGATGAATAGCACCATCAACTCCTCCGCCTCCTTTTAGCTGTGTATTTGCTGCATTGACAATAGAATCAACTTTTAGTGATGTTATGTCGCCAAGTAGCAACTCAATTCTTGAATCAGCCATTTTTTTACTCCAACTATTGAAAATTGCTTTCTATATTTTGTTTTAATTTCCTCAAACTTTTGCTCATATCATTGCCAATCTGTTCTTCAAAAAATAAATATGCAAAATACTTAGCCAGAGGATTGAAACCAACATTGCATACCTTTATCCAGTTAATAGTTGTCCTGTTGATATTCGATTTCTGAATAAAAGAGCCGGATATTTTTAAATCATAATTTCCCAAGTGCATATCGTATTTTACATAATCATAAGGCACAGAATAAGATATTTGTATATCTCCTGCTTTTTCATCTTTTTCAGTCCAATAAATTTTTGCTCCAACACCTTCTGTTTTTTTTTCATAATTGATGATAATATTTGAATTCTTTTCTAAATTCCAGACTGTCCATTTTTCCCAGTTTTTTAAATTATTAATATATGAGAAGACAGAATCAGCTGGCGATAGTATTTCAATAGTTCGCTTTACGCTATATTCCTGTGAGAGAAAAAATGAGAAAATAAAAAGTGCTGTTATTATTGAAATTATAATGTATAATATAAATTTTATTGATTTCATTTTTTAGCTAAAATTGATGATAAAGAAAATCATTTTCTTTATATTTCAATATGTTAAATTCAATTCAAATGTAAATTTACGAAAAAAATTGAAATAAATAACAAGTAAATTATTAAGATAGAAAATATTTTTTAATGAAAATAATTTAAGCAAGATTCTTTTGCTTAATTTTTTTCAGAAAATTGCGAGTCACAGTTTTAATCTCATATAAAATTACATTCATTGATAAAATTTGGTATTTCGCCACCCTGATAAAGAAAGACTTTTATTTAAATAGAAATGACATATCGTAGCTTAAGCTACGATATGTTATCCCTATAAAGAAATATTTAATAAAGCATTTGGTAAATTTTCCATTCTACGTTGTTAATCATTATATTTGCCTTACAATAATATTATATTTGTATTTCACAACGCATTGGTAAGGAATTCCTATATCCAAATGCAAAAAAGTCAATAATTTTGAAAATGTTGATTATTTTTTATCTCTTTTTTTAAATCAATTTTCATAAATTTGATTTTTCAATTCTGTAATTGAAAAAAAATAAAAAAATATCCATTTAAATGCAATAAGTGTGCTTATTTTGAAATTTATGAATTATTCAGGATAAAGAACTTTTATCTTTCTGAAATTTTCGTAAACAGAAAATACAAAATTACAATTAATGCGATAATTCCAGACGAAATAAAAGTATATATAGGTCCGAAATTCACCCAGAGCAAGCCGGCAATAAAACTTGCAAGCATGGTAGCAATACTTTGAAATGCAGTAAGAGTTCCAATAGCAGTAGCAGTGTCTTCCTTTTTGCATACATTTGAAATCCATGCCTTTGAAATGCTTTCTGTGCTTGCGGCATAAACACCATAAATCAGGAATAGCACCAAAAAAGCAATAATATTATCGGAAAAAGCAACTCCAAAGTAAACAATTGAAAACATTGCAATTCCAAAAATAAAAGTCTTTTTAAGCCCAAATTTATCTGCCATTTTTCCAAGTGGATATGATAAAACTGCATAAATCAAATTATAGAAAATATATACACTTATTACCTCTGTGTCGCCTAACTGTGTATCTTTGAGTTTTAAAAGTAAAAATACATCAGAACTGTTGAATAAAGTAAAAAGCAATACACCAATGGAAATTTTTCTATAATCACTTGTGCTTAATTTCCAATATTTTAAGAATTGAATAAAATTTGATTCTTTCTTTTTTTCTATTAGTTCAAATTCTTTTTCTTTTATTAAAAATGTCAAAGAAATAGAAAAAATACCCGGAATAAAAGCAATTAGAAAAAGTAATTTATAATTCTCTGGGTAGAACCAAAGGAAAAGTAAAGCAATTGCTGGTCCAATAGTTGCTCCAATGGTATCGAAAGCACGATGAAAACCAAATACTCTTCCTTTAAATTCGTTTGTTGTTTCTGAAGAAAGCATTGCATCTCTTGCGCCAGTTCTTATTCCTTTTCCGAACCTGTCTAAAGTTCGGGCAAAGAAAATCCACAAAGGAAAAACAAAAACTACGAGCAATGGCTTTGAAATAGCACTTAAAAAATACCCAACTTGAACGAAAGCAAGGCGTTTGCCTTTAGCGTCAGACATTTTACCAAAATATCCTTTGCTTAAGCCGGCAGTAGCTTCAGCAATTCCCTCAAGAATACCAATTAATGCAATGGAAAAACCAATTTGCTTAAGATAAAGCGGCATAATTGGATATAGCATTTCACTTGCAACGTCTGTAAACAAACTAACAAGCGACAAAATCCATATATTTCTTGTTATTATCTTCATTTTTTCATTTATTAGTGTGCCATTATGTCTTTTGGCTACATCAACCATCACAAAGTTAAGAAACTACTGCGAAAGTAAGAAATAGTAATTTCATTACGAACCCCACGAAT
This sequence comes from Kapaibacterium sp. (SeqCode), assembly GCA_036759045.1. Taxonomy (GTDB): domain Bacteria; phylum Bacteroidota; class Ignavibacteria; order Kapaibacteriales; family UBA2268; genus JAAYJM01. The sequence goes on from DAIOVK010000203.1 coordinate 3,246, forward strand.
AAAGGTCTTCTTTTATCTGTGGGTTTAGAATATCAAACAAAGTTTAATTTTTAGAACTTCACTTAAATCATTGCAAAAAAATTAAGGTTTTTTGAAATCAAAACAAAAAAAAAATATTTTTGTAAACTTTTATTAATTTAATGTGTCTTATGATTTAAAAAATGATTTTTTTGAACTTTTTTAGGATTTTATGAAAAAAATTAGTGTAATTCTGTTGTGTTTGTTTGTATCAATTTCAATATCATATAGTATTGATTCAAATGTTGCCAAATCAGCAAAAGAAAAAGCAAGAGCAAAAATGAGTAAACTTCCTCCTGATTCATTTAAAAAAATGAATGCAAAGAAAGTGTATGAAAAAAATGAAATAAAAGAAAAAGCCATAAAGCAATTTAACAAAAAAATTGATGAGCCATTAAAAAAAAAGGACAAAATAAAAAGCGTTGTCCCGGCTTCAGATATTATCGTTCCGGCGGAGTTCGATGAGTCGCAGGCAGTAGTTATTTCCTGGCCTTCTTACGCTTTTGATGAAAATGGGGATTGGCTTGATGTCCTGTTGCCCGGAATAGGAATTCTATGGATAAACGAAACAACATACTATTTTAAAGATATAGCTGGTTATATCGCAGATATTTTTGAAGATAGTCCTTATCCAGAAGTTTGGGCTAATCTTGCAAACGCAATTCAGCAGGAATGTGAAGTTTGGATTAGGTTGTCTTCACCTGAAGATACAACTGATTTAAAAAATTGGATGAGCAACCGTGGAACTCCACTTTATAATTACCGTTTTTTTCATGACCCAAATGGCGAAAATGCTTTCTGGATGAGAGATTTCGGTCCTTACGGCATTTACAGTGGTAATCAGGACAGTTTAGCATTTGTAGATATGACTTATTATCCAGACAGAGTTATAGACAATGGCTTTCCAACTTTTCTTGCCGGGCAGCTTAATATTCCAATTTTCCATTCAAATGTTGAAACTGAAGGTGGGAACTATATGAACGATAGCTGGGGACGGAATTTTTATAGTGATGTGATTTATGAGAGCAATCAAGATAGTGAAGGACCAATTTTTATTGATGATAGCGGAAATATTGAATTTTCTTATAAAGAGCCAATGTCAATTTCGCAAGTTGATGCTGATATGAAACAATATTTACGTGCAGATACTACTACTATTTTACCAAAACTATGGTGCGATGGCGGAACGGGACATATTGACCTTTATTTAAAATTCATAAATGATGAGACTTTAATTACTCCGGAATTTCCAAATGTATTCAATAACAGCAATTTTTGGGATTATAATATTGTCAAAACCAATCAAAATACTATTTCAAAATTAAAATCAAGCTACAATCGAAGTTACAGCATATTAAAAATGCCTGTTCCTACTTCTGACAATGGAAAGTATAATGCAACTGACTGCTTTAGATTTAATAATGACCCGCGTAATTATATTAACGGACTCATAGTAAATAAATCCTTTATAGTTCCAATCTATTCAAATGAAACAAGCGGCAATAAAAATGGAGATAATGAAGCAATAGAACTTTTAAAGAATTATTTCCCAGGTTATAATATTGTAGGTATTGACTCAAGATTGCTAACTCCGATGGGTGGAGCAATACATTGTATTACAACGCAGATTCCGGCGGATAATCCAATCCGTATTTGGCACCCTTCGATTACAGGTTTTCAAAAACTCGAAAGTGAATACTCAATTATTGCTAAACTAAGGAATAGAAGCGGAATAAATACTGCAATTTGCAAATGGAAAAAGAATTTTAACGGGGAGTGGAATACTCTTAATTTAGATTTAAATGATTCTCTTTATTCAAATTTTATTCCATCTTCAAATTTTACGATTTCTGACACAATTTATTATTTTCTTGAAGTAACCAGCAATAACGGAAAAACTGTTAGGAAGCCAATAGTTGCTCCTGATGGCTGTTTTTCTTTTTATTTCAGTGAATCTTCTTCAGTTGCTACTTCTTCAAAATTACAATATTCTTTGTATCCACCTCAACCAAATCCAAGTTCTTTATCTACCAATATAAAAATTGACGTTCCTGAATACTCTCATATAAAATTATCAATTTTTAATATGCTTGGAAATGAAATTGAGATAGTTCTTAACGATGACTTGAACGAAGGTACTTATACATTTTCATTAAAAACCAATAAATTAACTTCCGGAGTTTATTTTGTAAGGATGCTTAGTGGAAACGGAATAGTTCATACCCAAAAATTGATTGTTGAATAAGAAAAATTGGATAGTTAAAATGTCAGAAGTCCTAAATCTTCGAGATTTAGGACTTCATTTTTTTCACAATAAAATCAATTATCAATTAATTATTCCATTCTAAAAACAATGATATGTAATTTCCATGTATTCGAAAATCCACTCCCAGCATGGTTTCAGAACTCCTAATGCCTCTTAGTTTGTTATTTCGAAGTTTATATAGTTCACATATTAAAAATAGTGTAATTTCTCAAAATTGCAAACACATAACTCCTAAATAAATTTATGAGTTATTCTAATAATTAGAGTAACTCCGTAATTTATTATGGAGATTAACTGCGCAAATTTTACAGAAAAGGTGTCATTCCGACCCCAATAAAGTAAGACCTTTATTTAAATGGAGATGACATAATTTTACCCCTGTCATTCTGAAGCTCAGCGAAGAATCCAGAAAATTTTTTTAACCACTACTCTCTGGATTCTTCACTTCG
>DAIOVK010000204.1:0-5978 GCA_036759045.1 Kapaibacterium sp. (SeqCode)
TTTTTGCACCCAACCGGAGTCAGTTGTTACTTGTGTTGTTAGGTAGTCATCGGATGACTTGTCCTTGCTTATTTTCTCCTTCCCAAGTTGAACTTGGGAAGGAGATTTTATTGAAGATGGATTCTGACATCCGTCAGAATGACAAAATACGCTATAACTGCAAGTAAATGCAATTATTATTGCTATTCCAATTTTTATAATATTTGTTTTCATTTTATTTCTTTTTTTATTTTTGCACTCCTTATAAAAAGAATAACACAAAAATCGAAAAAATATCTCAAAAAAAATTGAATTTTATATATTTTTTTTTAATTTTATATGTTTAAAGAGAAGCATTAATAATTGTTATAACGAGGCGAATATAAACGAAGACGTTTACTTTTGGAAAATGAACTTTTTAGTCATCGGATGACTGCCAGTCATCCGATGACTTCAGTCAACATATAAAAACATTATAATTATATGTAATACATATAGTTAAGTGTTAAAAATGCCAAAATGGTTCATTAGGAGCGACAGCGAAGAATCCAGAGAACAGTGTACAGAAACAATTTTCTGGATTCCTCGCTTCTTTTACCAATGACATATTTACTTGAAATTCTGGCATAAGCCAGAATCCATCTTATTATTGTGCAGTTGCTATTCTATATCAGATATTACTAAGAAGCATTTGGGCTTGCTCAAATGTAACAAGTGAGCAAGCTCACTTGCTTTCCAAAGATGGATTCTGACATTCGTCAGAATGACACATTTTGTCATCTCCATTTAAATAAAGTGCTTGCTTTATAAGGGGGTTCGGAATGATACAAAATAGTAAGTCTTTTAACGAATTACAATACTAGCAAATATCTTTCCCAAGTTCAACTTAGGAAGGAGAAAAAAAGCAATACAGGCAAGGATGCCTGTATTACTTCTGAAAAATTAGATTTTTAAAAATGATTTTGTTATTATTCCGTATTCTGTTTTTATCAAAAGATTATAACAACCAACCGGCAAACTATTCAAGTTAATTTGAGTTTTATACTCCCCTGCTTCAAAAATTTGTTCATTTTTCTTTATTAGCTTATTTCCGAGTAAATCGCAAATGCAAATTTCAAGCACGGTTGGATTTGAAATAATGCAAGTTAAGTTTATATTCTCAGTTGCCGGATTGGGATATATATCTATATTTTGATTCAAAACTAAAAATTCCTGAACTTCAGAATTGTATTTAGTATAAAAATTCCAAACATCTGACCAGGGACTTGTATTAACTCCATCAGTAGCACGGACACGCCAGTAATAATGTGAATTTTCTGCTAATTTTTTTGTTGTTTTATTGTATTGAAGAGTAGTATCCACATCTTTAAATAGAAAATCCATGTCAAGAGCCACTTCAAGTTTGTAGAATACATTGGATTGGCTGCTCCACTCAAATTCAAGGACATTAGGCAGTTCAACCGAATGGTTTGCCGGACTAATTAAAGTTGGTTTAATAATTTCATTTTCAAAAGTTGTAAATGTCCACACATCAGACCACTCTGTTACTTCAGAACCGAGGGCAGCACGGACACGCCAGTAGTATTTTGTGTTCTTTTCCAATACATAATCAACAAATTCAGATGTCAACTCTGCATTTTCATATATTTTATCAATAAAAGCATTATCTTTGGCTAACTGAAAATTATATTTTAAGGCATTATTTAGTGGCTGCCAGGTAAAGCGTATGTTTAAAGGTTGTTTTATTGAATTATTAGCTGGGAATACTAAAGAGACTTTATTTGAAAATGTAGTAAAACTCCATACTTCAGACCAGTGGCTTATATCGAAAGTATCCAATGCTCTTACCCGCCAGAAATATTCTGTTTCCGGTTTTAAATTATTTATAACATAGCTTGCTTCAACTATTCCGTTTATATCGAAGATAGTAGTTAAAAATTCAGATTCATCAGAAACCTGTAGATTGTAAAAAGAGGCAAAAGCAGCTACGTGCCATTGCAAAAGTGGATTTATTGTTAAAATCGTTGATTCGTTTGATGGAATTATCAGTAAAGGAGCAGCAAATTCACGGTAAATGCTTTCGTTTACAGCGGAAGAATATCCGTCTCCATCGCCGCCGTTATATTGGGCATAAGCATTTATGCTGTAAAAAAGTATTATAGCAATAATATATATTCTTTTCATTTTTTTTCCTTTTAATTATTTTTATTTACTTTTTTTAGAAAAAAATTACTCAGCATTAGAGACACACCTAATACCAGTAACAAAACCTCTGCCGTTATAGCTCCATGCAGCATAATATCTATCAGAAATCCTTGTGTCTTCACCAGTAGAATTGCTATAATTCCATCCACCACCTTTAAATCCGGAGCCGATAGCATCATTTCCGGGCCATTTCTCAACGTTCGCATTGCCTACATCGTCCAATATTCCATCACCCATCATTCCAGAAAAATTCCTTCCAGTTCCATTACCGATAGTTACTATCAATTCCCAAAGATTACCGCTTAAATCTAATATTCCATAGTATGAAGCTCCTGAAGTATAACGGTTGCTGCCACTTCTTGCAAAATTTCCAACTCTCATTGGTCCAACAATACCACTTCTATAAACACAATTAGCATTGGAAGTATTTGATACTTCTGTTACAGTTTGTGGATTCGTAATATCAAAAGCTTGAGCAAAAGTAGTATTTCCCCAAGCAAATTCATTTGGCACCGGAGGAGCTATTCCTCTTGCGGCTTTTTCAAATTCCAATTCAGTCATTTGCCTTAGGCAAGCCCAGTCGGCATAAGCGACAGCATCTGCCCAACAAACATAATTGCAGGCAATAGTTTGTCCATCATCAGCTTCATTAGGGACGCCATTTTTATTTAAATCGCAGTAAAAAATTATCGGGTCTGAAGTGTTAGGAATTACTGCATCACATCTTATACCATTCCTGTTTGAAGAACTTGTGCTGCCACACATTACAAATCTATGAACTATATTTGTTGTACTAATATTTGATGCAACTCTTGCACTTTGCTGAATACGGGTTAAAGTGTTAAGAAAATCAACATACTGCTCTTGAGTCATTTCATATTTCATACACCAAAATGGCTTGTATCCTTTTGGAAAAGCTGCCGGTACCGGACCAGAACAATCGCCAGAATTAGTGGCAGCAGCATAAGCTAAATTGCCGGAATTAGTACCTACAACAATAGCATCTTCTGAATTAACTAAGTATGGATTATTTTCGCCGGCAGTTAAGAAGTGAGAGATTTCATCACCTCCGCTTCCAAGTGAAAAAGCTCCCTGTGGTATATAAACCATTTCAATTCCAAATACTTTTAGTTCTTTGACAACTGAACTAAGCTTGCTGCTAATACCGTCAATTCCATAATCCCATCGTACTTTTACCTTTTTTGAAGAAAAGCTGCCAGTTCCATTTGTGGCTCTGTAAAAAAATGCTCCTTTGCCATCGCTTCTAATGTCTAATTTGGCAGCATCTGCTTGGCTACCTGTATTAAAGTATATCTTGTTTAAAGCGATGTGATGCCATTTCCCATCTGCAGCACTTTTGAATTTAAGAAAAAACCATACTCCGTCATAGTTTTTGGGCGCTGTGCTTACTCTCCAGCTGTTCTCCCAGCTAATATCAAATTGTATTATTGCATATTTCCCTGTTCTGTTCTCCTCAGCTAAAACAGGTTGGCTTAATACAAGATTATTAGCTTTTAGACAATTAGCATTGAAAAGTAAGAACATAAGCAATACAATCAAAGCTATTCCATTCCTTAAATAAATAGAATTACTCTTAAATTTTAAATTACTCATAGAAATCATAATTCTTCCTTTTTTATAATAAATTTTAGTTATTTAATTCAAATAAATCCTGAAGTATATTTGTTTAAAATTAATAAGGAATTTTTGTCCTTTTTCTATTTTTTTAATCTATAAATCTTGTTTAATTAAATTAATAAAAGTAAAATTAATATCAAAGAAATATTTTTATTTTCAGGAAATATTTAAATAAGTGAACTTCTAAAATTTGTCATACGCTAAACTCTGATAAAAGAGAACTTTTATTCAAATTGAGATTATATAAAGTTTAGAAAGGATAGATTGTTTAGATAGTTTAGAATTTTTAAACTTTCACAAAGCCCAAGAAACTATACGAAAGTATTTAGTTCTTCATACTTTGCGTAAGTTTTTTAACTTTAGTAAAGTTTGGTAGGGTAAAAGTTATAATGTCATTACGAGCGAATGTAAACGAAGACGTTTACTTCTGGGAAAATGAACGATATGTGACGCAAGCCATACCATCAACAAGTTGATAGTATGGCTTGGAATTTTCAAAGTAACAAATCCTCTTTCCCAAGTTGCACTTGGGAAAGAGAAAAAGAATAGATATTCCATATCTGAAAGATATGGAATATCTACCTATGTAATTATCTACTATAAAAATAGTTATGTGTTAAAAAACCCGAAGTGGTTCATTTAGAAGCGCAGCGATGAATCTCTCAAGTCATTGCTAACACTACATTAGAGATTCCTCACTTCGTTTAGGAATAACAGATAAACATATTTATCATTAAAAACAACTTGGTATTATTCAGACATTCTTTCTTATCTTCTTACCTTCTTATCTTCTTATCTTTTTTTCTTTCTTTCTCTTTCTTCTGTTTTCTGCTTTCTGTTTTCTGCTTTCTGTTTTCTGTTAATGTGTATGTATTTTAGAGTGCATAATTCTGCGAGATTCTTTAATTTTTTCTTCTTCAGGAAGAGCTTTTAGGCGTTTTTCGAGATTACGGTCAGTTTCATTTTGAAGAATTTTTTTCACTTCATCAATTACTAAAGGTGGAAAAATTCCTTCTCTTTGGTATAATTCACGTTCTTTGACTAAAATATCAGCAGATTCGGCACAGCTTGTTGCGAGTTCAGCTAATTCTTTATATTTATCAGAACTATGAATATTTTCGCGTACATAAGTATTTTTCGCAATTTCAAGTGATTCTTTTTTGTTTCGCAAACCCCATTCGGCAGCCATTGAAATACCAGCAAGTAAAAGATGAGTTTGTGCACTTCCGTCTGGACTTCTAATTTCAACAGTTTGACGAACTGGAATATCAGTAAGCTTTGTCTTTTGCTGAGTATTGACTATGTTGGAAAGGTTTTTAGCATTTGTCCAGCCGAGTGGAACTCTAACCAAAGTGCTTCTGTTCATTTCGCTCCAGCATACCTTTGTAGGTGCTTCCTGATGAGGAACAAGGCGTAAATAGGAAGAAGATACCATATTTCCGAAAGCTGTTAAACTTGGAGCATATCGGCACAAACCGCCAATTAATCGCCTGGCGTTTTCCGAAAGCTCACCTTTTTCAGTAGTCATTACGTTTTTATTATTCTTCATTAATGCAAGATGAACGTGCATACCGCTGCCGGCGTGTCCGATTTCCAATTTTGGAGCAAAAGTAGCAACGAAACCGTGCTTATAAGCAACATTACGAATAATCCACTTTGAAAGTACTAAAATATCGCCAGTATCTTCTATTGGAGTTGGTAGGAACTCAATTTCCACCTGCTCAGCTCTTTTGCCATCAAGTTCCTGGAGGTCGCTAAAAACGGTATCTAAGCAGCCAACTTCCTGATGGGCATATTTCACATTTCCACATAGTTGAGTAATGTATTTAAGCATTTCATTTAAAATCATACCGGATTTAGCAAAAGGAGATGAAGCATGGTAGCCACGTTGCTTAGGAAGAGGAAAATCATCGTTTCCAAAATCGCCAATTAAGAAAAATTCTAATTCGCCGAGTGCATATAGATTAAGCCCGGAAGTATTTTTAATTAAATTGCTTGCTCTTGCTAATATATTATCTGGGGTAAATTGTGCAAGTTCTCCCGCTGGAGTAAGGTAACGGCATATAAAATTTAAACTAGTTGAGTCAAATGGGCTTATAAAAGCTGTTTTGTAGTCTGGAATTATATATAGGTCTGAGCTGCCTGGGTCAATTATT
>DAIOVK010000205.1:0-5941 GCA_036759045.1 Kapaibacterium sp. (SeqCode)
AAAATTGATTTTTTCAATAATATAATTTTAGATACCATAGTTATTCAAGACATAAACATTAATATTCGATCACTTGCAGTTGATGCAACAAATCAAAATATTTGGGTCTGTGATATAAATTCTGATTTATATTTAGTAGATATAGCATCTGGTGAAATTATTGATACTATTCAGATTCCTAGTCTTAATAATAAAATTGGCATAGGAATTTATTCTAGTAGTATAATTTGTATTATGGATACTACTAATGGTATAAAAGTATACTTATTTAATAGATTTATAAATCAAGTAGTTGATTATTTTGATATATCTAATGACTTTGGACTGCAAAATATATCAGTAAGTAGTTTCGGGTCTAGTTTAATTATGTTTGGTGGAAAATTATTTGGTATATTACATCAAGGAGATGAAGATTTTTTCTTTCTTTATGAATATGATATATTACCTCTTTTCAACTTATATTCACCTCCTAATTTATCTAATTATGTTACTATAACTCCATTTTTTAATTGGCGTGACCAAGAAAATAACTCATACTATACTTTACAAATATCTACAGATGAAGAATTTAATAATCTTATCATTAGTGCAACTAATTTAACAATTAGTGAGTACACTCTGCCGGATTCAAACCAATTAAACTATCAATCAACTTATTATTGGAGAGTAGGTGGTTTTAATCTATATAATGAATTAGAATGGACTTCTTCTTGGTCATTCACAACAGAACCTACTCCTCCTTCAAACATTGAAATTCCTCTTTCTCTCGGCTGGAATCTTATTTCAAGCAACGTAATACCTACTGAGCCAGCTATGGAAAATGTTTTTGAAGGAATGAACAATATTGTTTTAGTCAAAAACGGAGCAGGTCAGATTTATTCTCCTGCTTTTGGAATAAATCAAATTGGAGATTGGAATGTTGAAGCAGGTTATTATGTTTATACAAATGGCAGCAGCATATTAAACATTTCAGGTGCTGAGGTAATTCCCTCACAACAAGGAATTGAGCTAAACGCTGGTTGGAACCTTATTTCTTACTTGCGAAGCACCCCGATGAACGCACAGCAAGCACTCGCAGGCATTTCGTCAAATCTAATAATGGCAAAGAATAATTTAGGTGGTTTTTATCATCCCGGCTTTGGAATAAACACACTCGGCAATATGCAGCCCGGTCAAGGTTACTGGCTGTATATCACGGCACCAGCAGTTTTGTATTATCCGGGAAATTAGTTGTCGGTAATCGGCTTTTAAATTTTTGTAGAGACAAGGTATGCTGTTTCTCTACATTTCATGCATAATCCGATGAACTCCACTTCCAAAGTGGAGTTCATCTTTTTTATCATCCAAAGGGCTTTTCGTTTTCAAAATCCGGTAAAAAATGTGTGCTGCTTTCTGCTCTATATTTTTGTAGAGACACAGCATGCTGTGTCTCTACGTTATTTTTCTTCCCGAGTGCAACTTGGGAAGGAGGTTTTCAATTATAAAAAAACAAGTCATACGAGCAAGTTGTTGTTCGTATGGCTGTAAAGTATGCTTTTAAGTAAGTATCAGCCCTGTTTAATCTCACTTAATTTTTTACTTCTTCTATAGGCAAGCTAAAATAGAAAGTAGTGCCAACACCAACTTCGCTTTCGACCCACAGTTTTCCGTAGTTTTTTTCAATTAGCTCTTTGCAAAGAACAAGCCCTAATCCGGTTCCGGTTTCATTAGCGGTGCCTTGAGTAGTAACCTGACTATCTAACTTAAATATTTGATTTATATTTTCTGGAGGAATTCCTACGCCGTTATCTTTTATTGAACAAATAATCAGATTATCTTCAATTTTAGCATTAGCAATAATTGAACCGCCAATATTTGTAAACTTAATCGCATTGCTAACAAGGTTTCTCACAATAGTATTAACCATATTTGGGTCAGCAAAACAAAGATAATTACAAGGAATATTATTAATTAATGAAATATTTTTCTGTTCTGCAACTGATTGATTTAGTTGAATAACTAATTCGAGAATTTGAAAAAGTGAAAATGATTCAGGTATGTATTCAATCTTTCCTCTTTGAATCCTTGACCAGTGCAATAAATTTTCAACTAACTTATAAATATTATTCGAAGAAATATATAAACTATCAATAATTTCGTTTAAATCTTCTTTTTCTAAATAATCAATATTATTTTTAAGAATATCAATATACCCGCGAAGCCCTTGCAAAGGATTTTTTAAATCGTGAGAAATAATAGAAAACAGCTTGTCTTTGCTTGCATTCAACTCACGGAGTTGTTCTTCGGATTCAGATAATTTATTATTTAAATAGACTAATTCGTGGGCACTTTGCTCAGACATTTCCCTTGAAATCTGAAGTTCTTCAATGATTCTTTCCATTTGCTCGTCAGCAGTTCTTCTTGCAGTAATATCGCGAAAATTTCCGCATAGGCACAACTCACCGTTTAAATAAATCTTTGAAAGAGCTATTTCGATAGAGAAAACGTTACCATCTTTGTCGATAGCTTCTAATTCACCGTTATTTTGAATAATCTTGTTTGATACATCACTGGAAAAGTCTGAAAATGCCTTCTTATAGTAGTCTTGATAAGTAACAGGAGCAATTAATTCATAAAGCTCTTTTCCGATAGCTTCTTCAGAAGTATAACCAAAAATTTTCGTTGCAGAATTATTCCAGTATGTAATTTTCGATTTGCTGTTCATAAAAACAATAGCATCTTTTGCTGAATCAGCTATACTACGAAACATTTCTTCACTTTCAATAAGTGCTTCTAACTTTAATTCTTTTTTATTCTCATTTTGATGTTTATAAATGTAAAAATCGATTATTATCGGTAATTGGTCATTAATAGAGAAATTTTTAGTAAAGAAACCTTCAGCATTTGATTGCTTGGCTTTTTCGTAAGTATTAGTGTCTTTATATGATGTAAGAAAAATTACAGGTATATTCCAGCGCTCTTTTAGTAATCTTGTAGTTTCAATACCGTCAACTTCACCATCAAGCACAACATCCATTATAACTAAATCCGGAACTTCGTTCTCAATCATCTTTAAAGCATCATTAGAATTAGTAGCTATTCCAATTACATCGTATTGATTGTGTCGAAGTAAGATTTTTAAATTAGTAGCAACAACAATTTGGTCTTCGACTATTAGTATTTTTCCTTTAGACATTTGTTCTCCAAAACAAATTAGTTCTCATATAATATATTTGTACATAAAGGATTATCATTCATTGGACTATTAACAATAGTAGATACCCTATACATTTCCATTTTGTCGGAACTATATGGTTCCTTTAGTTCTTCAATCAAATTCATATCAAAGCAATCATTAGAGAGCCATTTTTGAATTATCTCATTTTGCAAAATAACAGGCATCCTGCTATGAATATTTTTCATTAATTCATTTGATTGAGTTGTAATAATCGAACAAGAGTTAATAACTGTATTATCTGTATTTTTCCAGGAATCCCAAAGTCCGGCAAAAGCAAAAGGTTCGTTGGATTTTAATTTTATAAAATAAGGAATTTTTCCTACAGAAGAGTTTTTATCCCATTCATAAAATCCATCGGCAAAAATAATACAACGCTTAGATTTAAGGGAATTACGGAATGCCGGCTTCTCCTGAACTGTTTCAATTCTTGCATTAATCAATTTGCTCCCAATTTTTTCATCTTTCGACCAAAATGGTATTAAACCCCATTTTAAAAAATTTAGCTGTAAACTATTGCTATTCAAAACAGACAGAACGTTTTGCGATGGTGCTATATTATATCTCGGTGTAATCTCAATTTCTGATTTTATACCGGGAACTAATTTTTCAATCTGTTTTGTTTTAGCTGATAATGCAAATCGTCCGCACATATTATTTTGTTACAGTTAAATCAATTAATGAGTTTTCTTTTAATAGCAATCCTGCAGCAGGATTTTGATTAATTACAGTATTCGGCTGAAAAGTTTCATTCTTTATAAAAGTGATATTTCCAACCTGAAGTTTTGATTCTAATAATATTTTTTGAGCTTCCTCTAGTGGAAGTAAAGAAAGTTGTGGAACAACAACCATTAGCTCAGTTCCTTTGCTGACAACAATATCAACACTACTGCCAAAAGGCACTTGTTTACCGGAACTTGTTCTTTGAGAAATTATGGTATCGCCGCCATAAGTTTCACTATATTCATAATCAACATCGCCAACACTTAATCCCATATTCATCAAATCAATCCGGACAGCACGCAACGGTTTGCCTACAAGGTATGGAACAGTTAATGTTTCGCTTCCTTTGCTAACTATTAATGTTATTGCTCTTCCTTCTTTAACATACTGAAATGGTTTTGGAATCTGATTAATTACTACTCCTTCAGGATAATTTTCACTGTATTGTTCTGTTATTTTTTCAATCTCTAATGAATTTTGATTTATAACATTTTTGGCGTCTTCGATTTTTTTCCCAATCAAATTTGGTAACTTAACAGACGCTTTTTGACCTATTATTGTCGGTAAAATTAAAGAATTAATAATTACAACTGTTATGATTAAAGTCAGTACAAAAACAGAAAGAACAATTAAATATGGATATAACTCTTTAAAACTCTTCATTTGTATTATTTATTATTAATGAATTTATTTTTTCATATTATAATTTAACAAACTACTAAAATACAAATAAATATTAAAACTTATAAATATTTTCAAAAAATATACCAAAAAAGTTATTCAATATTTTTTGAGAATAATAAAAAACCAGAGCTTTCTTATCTTCTTATACCAAATCTATAACAAAAAGCAATGTAATCTGTTATTCCGAGGCGAATATAAATGAAAACGTTTACTTTTAATGAAAAGAACGAAATTAGACCATCAACTTGTTTATCGTATGGCTTATTTTTAACATTGGCTTAGATTTTTATTAATTTGTATAACCAATGCTATCAATATTTTGTTCTTATAGCTCTGCAAAATATTATCAAACCAACAATTCAACAACCAAACAAAAACTGGCATTGTTATTGATAATTAATATTTTTTATTATACTTTGTGGGTGGATAGTATAAAGATGGAAAAAATTGTAAATAAAGGAAATTATTCAGACTACGAAATACTGCCGAATATTCCGTTGATTATTAGCAAGGAAGAAGCTGCTAATGCAGTTTTCTGCTTCCTTGGTGAATTCGGATACGAGCTAATTTCGTGGATTCCATATATTTATTTTATAAAGAAAAAGTTTAATATAAATATAAATACTTTGAGCCGTCCGGGCTCAAAAATATTCTATTATTTTTCTAACAATCATATTGAAGTTGAACCAGAGCTTATTGGGGACCAGTGGGGCGAGCATAGCAAGTATAAAAGTTTATCTGTACCTTTCCCGGATAAACTTCTCGTTCATCCTGGTCCCGATTTTATCAATCAACGACATATACAAATAGAAGATTGCATCTGGGAAAACCGAAATATCCACTCAATTATTTCAACGAAAAACTATCTTTTACCCGATTTTTCCTTTGTTAATAAAGAAATTCCATTAGAAATTAAAAAACCTTATGTAGTTATAAACAACAAGTTTTTCCGCCAGTGGTATCAAAAATATCAGGCACCAATCAATTATTTCGATAGAGATGACCTTACTAAATTAAAAGAATGTCTTTATGAAATGGGATATTTCGTCGTTTATAACCACTTTATTGAAAAAACTGGCAGCGACCAATATTTCCAGCTAAATGATGACGATATTTTTGGAACTGATGAAAAAAGCTACGATTTAAAAAAGGTTTATAATAATTTAAAAAATATTGGAGATAGAAATGAACTTCAGCTTTCGCTTTTTAATCAAGCTGAGTTCGTAATTGGTCCTCAGGGCGGGAATCTATATCTTCCGGCACTTTGCCATAAAAATTTGTGGATTTTGATGCGTGATGGTATTTACTTGGATTATCTTG
>DAIOVK010000206.1:0-5939 GCA_036759045.1 Kapaibacterium sp. (SeqCode)
ACAAAATATTTCAATACTATATCTATTATGTCTATATAAAATAAGCTAATAAGGTTTTTCAGCATGTTAATATTTTTCTACTAAGGTTTATTATAAAAATAAGGTTTACATTTTCTTTATTATAAAAATATTTTAGCTAAAAAATTAAAAAACCTTATTTTATAATAAACCTTAGTAGAAAATAAACACCAAAAATCAATAAACCTTATTACCTTATTTCACATTTTCATTCACATAAATATTTGATATGAATTGTGTCATTTCCATTTAAATAAAGGTCTTGCTTCATTTTGGGGGTCAGAATGACATAATATGATATATTTTTTACAATTTACTAAACTATGGATAAAGAAAAATCTTGCCTTTTCCTTACACTTTCTTCGGCAAATAAAACACAGATGGTAACGTATTAAATTCTTCTAATAAACGAATAGTGTATTTGCTGTCCAAGATTTTGCGGATTTTAGAATTTTCGTTCAAAAGATTTCCAAAAATGATTGCAGCGTTTGGGCAAGCTTGCTCGCAGGCAGTTTTTACTTCGCCATCTTTTATTTCATTGCTACCTTTATCTTTTGCTTCGTAACGAGCTGCGTTTATTCTTTGAACACAAAAAGAGCATTTTTCAACTATACCACGCATTCGCAAGGTTACTTCAGGATTATAAATATTTTTATATGTCAAATTTTCATTTTTATGATAATCAGAAAAATTGAATTTGCGGATTTTATACGGGCAATTTGCAATGCAGTAGCGTGAGCCAACGCACCTGTTATAAGTTGTTTCGTTTATTCCTTCAGGGCTATGAGTAACTGCTGATACTGGACAGACTTTCTCGCAGGGTGCCTGCTCGCAATGCTGACAGAGCATTGGCAGAAAGACGTTACTTTGTTTATTTTCTGATTCAAAGCGCTTAATATTCAGCCAGTTCATCAAACGACCATTTTCGACATCTTTTTCTCCAACACAAGGTACGTTATTTTCCATTTGGCAGGCAATAACGCAAGCACCACAGCCATTACACTTCGACAAATCAATCACCATTCCCCAGTGATGAAGTTTATATTCGATGTTTTTTGAAAATATATGCTGTTTTGCCGGTTTATTTTCAGTTAAAAATAATTTTTGATGTTCGGAGGTAAAAGCAATACGAGTAGTTTCCTGCCACGCTTCTTTAACTTTCCTTAGCTTTACATTTGAAAATAAACAATAAGAATCTTTTTCTGGATTTAGTTTGAAAAATGGAATTAGACTTTCATTTCCTAAATGGCTATAAACAAAATTGTTTGCAACGCTTTTTATTATCAAAACGGGCAGCTCAACTTTAGCTGTTGCGTTTGAAATCTCAGCAATTGCATTATCGCTTAAATCATAGCGCAGGGCAGTTTGCTGATTCATTACCAAAGCGTTTGAATAGGAAAGCCCTGTGATTGGGTCTTTCAATTCTTTTAAAAATGTATTTTCTGAAAAACTGCCATCATACACACTCGGAGAAGGAATGGCGAAGAAAGTTATTTCATTTTTACTTCTTACTGAATTTTGTTCTTCAGCATTAAATTTTGAAATCGCATTAGTTATTATGAAATTTAAATTTTCATTACTCTTTATCTCTATATTGCTTTCGATTTTGAAAAAGCCGTTTGAAATAATTTCTTCAGTATTTGTATTGTTTGAAAGTGCGAGCCAGTTTTCTTTCAGGTAATCGTAATAGCTTTCGTAATTGCTATACTTTTCTAAAGCAATAATTTTTGCAGTATTCAAAAGCAAATCTTCAAACTGCGTAGATGTTTCATTTAATTTTTCCACAATTCTTTGTTGAATAGCAATAGTTCCTTCGAAAGAAAGCCCATCGCCCCAGCTTTCCAAAAGGTGATTGGAAGGAAACACAATACTGCACTGCTTCGTAGTTTCATTTTGATAAAGTGAAATTGCTACCCGCTTTTCCTTTGGTATTTGGTTAAAAACCCCTTTTAATTCATTGTTTAATTTGCTGTAAATATTTGAATTTGCTAAAATTACTAATCCGATACTGCCTTTTTTTGCGTCATCAAAAAATTCTTGACTGAGCTTTGCATTATTCCAGTAATTCGGAATACTCCTTTCCAATGAGTAAATTGAATTTTCCTTATAAGCGGAAATTAGATAGTTAATTAAAAAGCATAGTAAATGTGAATTATATGAAATAGAATTTCCTGCTAAAAAAACTGTTTTACCAAAATTGATTAATATTTTATTAATTAGTAAATCAAGTTCGATTTTGTATCTATCTATTACTTGGTAATTATTTGGCGTAAGTTGATTAATTAAATTATTTAAATGGGATTGCTCAGCTTCATTCAACTTAACTTTTTTTGCTAATTGAGTAAAAATGTATTTCAAAATTTCTTCGTAATCGTTGAAATTGGTGCATATTCTTTTGTTTGAGCAAATACCTGTTTGAGAAAGAGTTGATTCGAAAGTAAAAAGTTCAGTTTCATTTTTGAAAAATTCCTTTGAAAAATAAAGTGAATAAGGGCTATTGCCAAGAAAATCGTCAGCAAAAGAAATGATTAAATTCAAATTTGAAAAGTCGGGCACAAGCTCGTTTTCAATATTTAAAAATTCCTTATTAACTTTTATTTTATTATTAGAATTGAAAAAGTCAAAATTAATGAATTTGATGTTTGGATTTACTGAGTTTAGCTCAGTTGAAAGTTTAAAAAGGGTGGGCGAGCAGTTTTCCTCAAGAATGAAATAAATCTTTTTATTTTCAGAAATTGCCTTGTTTAAAAGCATTTCATAGTATTTGGAAGCAGTTTGTAAATCGGCTGGAATACCAGAAATAGTTGGTTTGAAAAAGCGTTTTGGATTCCACAAATCGAATAGTGCTGCCTGCATTTGAGCGGAGGAACTTCCGCTATTTACCGGGTGAAGAGGATTGCCGTCAATTTTATATGGTTTCCCTTCGCGAGTCCTTACAAGCATACCGTAGCTGGCATTTTTCCAAACGAAGCAACTTGCAAAGTCGATTGCTTCGCCGGGCAGATTAAGGTCATCGGGATAAACAGCTGGTGCGATTTTGCTTCCTTGACGCCGGCAGCTTGCAAAACCAATGCTTGTCGCAGCCAATATTGTTTTTAAAAAGTAACGTCTATCCATTTGTAATTGCGTATTTCCAAGATTTTGTATTAATACGAAATTTAACTATATCAATTCAGATACAGTCAATAAAAAAAATAACAATTTCATAAGGCAAAATAATCAATTATCGTTAAAATTTTATTTCTTTTCTTATTTTTATAAAAACAAATTTCTTATTTGTAAATGTATAAAGTAAATCAGTAATGAAAAAGATGTTCTTCTGACGGAGTGAAACGTTCTTCTGACGGAGTGAAATGCTCTTCTGACGGAGTGAAATGCTCTTCTAACGGAGTGAAATGTTCTTCTGACGGAGTGAAATGTTCTTCTGACGGAGTGAAACGTTCTTCTGACGGAGTGAAACGTTCTTCTGACGGAGTGAAATGTTCTTCTGACGGAGTGAAATGCTCTTCTAACGGAGTGAAACGTTCTTCTGACTCTTTAGAAATATATTTAACTGATTTTGTTGTTGATAATTCTTATTCTTCTAATCATACCATCAACTACGTTGAAATCATGACTTGTATTATTTAACCTCTTTCCCAATTTGAATTTGGGAATGAGAATCATTTGTAGGGTAGAGGCATGCCTCTACCCTACGTTTCTGAACAGAAGTAATCCGATGACTTGAAGCCATCGGATTACTTACTAATGACAGAAATCAGCTATTTTTTTACAAAATCAAAAAAATTTGATTTTTTTTGAGATATTTTTCCGTTTTATGTGTTATTATAGTAGATAGAAAATGTAAATATTAAAAAGATTTTAAAAATGAAGAAAATATTTATTTTCATTATGCTTATATTTTTGACAATTCAGTTTGAACTGATTGCAACTGTATATTATGTCAGGACTGATGGGAATGACAAAAATAGTGGATTAAGCTGGGAAAATGCTTTTGCCGATTTTCAAAAAGCTTTGAATGTAGCTAAATATGGAGATGAAATCTGGGTCGCAGAAGGAACTTACAAACCATCAATAACTTATGGACTTAATACAGATGAACGGGGCAAACACTTTAGAATGGTCAATGGTGTTGCTATTATGGGTGGCTTTCAGGCAGCAGGAAATCCGACATTTGCAGAAAGAAACTGGGAAAAATACCCAACTATTTTAAGCGGGGATATTGGAGTAGAAAATGATTTAACTGATAATTGCTATCACGTATTTTATCACCCTGCAGATATGAACTTAGACAGCAATTCAATTTTAGATGGTTTTGTAATAATGAATGGAATTGCTGACGGCAAGGAACCTAATGGTTATGGTGCAGGAATGGCTAATTACAGTGGGAGCCAATTAATAAGAAATTGTTGTTTTAAAAATAATTCAGCTATTAGTGGTGGCGGATGTCTAAATATGTATTCTAATCAGAAATATTATAATTGCATATTCGATATGAATAAAGCAAGTTCAAATGGTGGTAGTATTTCAGATTATGGTGCAAATACTTATTTTTTAAATTGCAAATTTAGAGAAAACGAAGCTTCTGAAGGTGCTTGTTTATTTTTTAATAAAAGTAATTCTGTGCTTTTGAATTGTCTCTTAGCTGAAAACAATGCTAATTGGGCAAGTGGAATATATATTTTTAATAGTTGTAATATACAGATAACTAACTGTACATTTATGAATAATCATTCAGAATTCTATGAATATGATATTATTAACCATAGTAATTTATCAATTTACAATTCAATTCTTTGGAATAACGATAGCGATTATTCCGGAGTTGGTGATTATGGAAATTGTATAATTGCATACTCCTGTTTAAGTAACAAAGGGCTTGGTGTTTCAGATTCTTCAAAAAATATATATAACAACCCACAATTTATTGGTTTAGGTGAAAATCCTTATATGATTTATAACAGTTCTCCTTGCGCTGATGCTGGTAATAATGAATATATTGATGCTTTAAACGATATACGGGGTGAAGGTTTCCAACGGAAATTAAATAAAGATAATGGTTCGCCCGGAATTGTTGATATTGGCTGTTATGAATATAATTATTTAAAAGATGCAAAATTACATTCTCCAAAATTATTATATCCTAATCATAATGCACGTTTTATAAGCAAAAAGCCCCTTTTTCAATGGAATAAAGTAGAAAATGCCAAAAAATATAGAATACAAGTTACTAAAGATACAAATTTTAACAATCTACTCTCTGATGAAATTGTAAATGATACAATGTTTTATATAAAAGAACTTGAAGAAAATACATATTATTTTTGGCGAGTAAAGGCAATTAACGAACCAGATGAAAGTTTATGGTCTGAAATATTTAAATTTCATACAAATTATATTTTATATGTCAAATCAACAGCAACAGGAAAAAACGATGGAACAAGCTGGGAAAATGCTTTTACATCACTTCAAACTGCATTGGATTCAGCAAAAGCTGGCTGCCAGATATGGGTGGCAGAAGGAACATACAAACCAAGCTATGATTATGGTCTAAATTATGGAGAGCGTGGCAAACATTTTAGAATGTTCAA
Organism: Kapaibacterium sp. (SeqCode); assembly: GCA_036759045.1. GTDB lineage: Bacteria > Bacteroidota > Ignavibacteria > Kapaibacteriales > UBA2268 > JAAYJM01. The sequence goes on from DAIOVK010000206.1 coordinate 5,610, forward strand.
TGATGTAAATATTTTAGGTGGTTTTCCTGCTGATGGAAATCCGGATACAACGCAAAGAGATTATAAGAAGTATCCTACAATCTTGAGTGGAGATATTGGAATTGAGAATGATTTTACTGATAATTGTTACCATATCTTCTTTAATGTGCCTTCATTAAATCTGAACAGGTCGGCTGTAATTGACGGATTTATTATTACAAAAGGCAATGCAAATGCTTCTGAAACTCATAGTGAAGGTGGTGGATTTCTTAATACAGGAAGCCCAACAATTTCAAATTGTGTTTTTAAAGACAACTATGCTATATATGGAGGTGGCATAACAAATGGTAC
>DAIOVK010000207.1:0-5918 GCA_036759045.1 Kapaibacterium sp. (SeqCode)
GAATAAGCAGCACCACCGGCACAAGGACCAGCGATAATTGAAATTTGAGGAACGACACCGGAAAGCAATGTATTATAATAAAATATTCTTCCGTAACCTCGAAGAGAGTGGATACCTTCCTGAATTCTTGCTCCACCACTATCGTTAATTGCAATATATGGTGTACCGTTTTTTAATGCCATATCCATCATTTCGCAAATTTTCCAGGCATGCATTCTACCAACGCTTCCACCCATAACTGTGAAATCCTGTGATGAAGCGTGGACAAGCCGCCCGTTTATTGCACCGAGTGCAGTTACAACTCCATCACCGGGTAATATTTTTCCGTCCATACCAAATGTTTTATTACTATGTTGGACGAATCTAAAAATTTCATCATAAAATCCGTTGTCGAATAAATAGTGAAGACGCTCACGAGCAGTCATTTTGCTTAGCTTGTGTTGTGCATCTATTTTATCCTGACCGCCTCCAAGATTCGATTCGCGGGTCTTTTGATTTAGCAGATTAATTTTGTCTTTAATTTTACTCATTTTTTTATTTACATTTTAATAAAAATACTAATTTAATAAAATTGAATTCCTTAAAATAATTAATTCTTTTTAATAATTAGTATTTAACAAATATTTTATATTTATAAATTTCATAAATCTATGTGAAACTTTACGAAATTGAAATATATTTAGTTGTGCGAGCAGCAAGCTATACAATTTCCAGTATTTAGTGGCATAATGTCATTCTGACGGATGTCAGAATCTATCTTGCATTTTTAGTTGTTAGTAAAAATACTAATGACTAATAACAAATGACTAATGTAATATCCCTTTGAAAAACTGACTATTACATCTTGTCATTTCGAACCCCCTGATAAAGCAAGTGCTTCATTTAAATGGAGATGACAAAATTTTACCCCTGTCATGCTATCAACTTGTTGATAGTATGACTGAAAAGCACTGTTTCTAAATCTCAAATTCTTTGGTAGCAATGACTTGTGAGATTCCTCACTTCGTTTCGGAATGACAGGGTAAACTGATGTCATCTCCATTAAAATAAAGTTATTACTTCATTCTGGGGTTCGGAATGACACAAAATAGTAAGTCTTTTAACGAATTATTACACTAGTAAAGATGTTGTTGATAACTTAAATTACCAAAATCCAAAAATATTCTATTCATAGTAAAAAAAATATTTTGCAAATTTAAAATAAATTCAATAAATTACATTTTAATTATGTAGATTTAAAAGTAAAATAGCAAGAACAAGCATTTTTTATGTATAAAAGGAATTGTATTCAACAAATAGATTTAAAATAGCGAAAACATTTATATCTTACATAAATTAAAGGATAAAAGTATGAAAAAGTGTTTCATTCTGCTCGTTTTACTTATCGCATCTTTACAAATCTTAGAAGCTGCTCCTGATTATAATTCCGTAATAAAAGATTACGCTCAAAAAGGAATAAATAAGCAATATTACGCTTTTTATTTTATTGATGGGTATGTCTGCAATCAGTGCTGCATAACTTCTGTTAAGCTAAACATTCCGATATTAAATGAAAAGTTCAAAGATTCAATTATCAATATTCTTGTTTTTCAGGAAGAAAACAAGATGAACAAGACAATTGCATATCAAGTTGGCTCAAAAAACATTTTTTTCGATAAAAACAAAATATTCGAAAGCACCTTTTCTGATTCAACTATTGATTTTCCCGCTCTAATGATTACAAATCAAAGTGGTGAAGAACTTTATTTCCACAATAATCTCAGAAATAATCCTTTTGAAATTGAAAATGTAATTAAAATACTTCATAATAAAAGCGATTTCTTCACAAAATTAAAAGAATACAAAGCAATTCCTCTTAACGAAGGTGATATTCCGATTAATTATATGGCTTCACGTACTATTGTAAACGATAGCGTATTTGTGTTTATAGACCCATTAGTTAATATGCTTCAATATTACAATTACAACAATGGCAAATTTGTTGATTATGAAATGCCTCCCGAAGAACCTAAATTTTATTTTTACGATAGCACCAAACATAATAAATCAGTGTGGGAAATGGCAAATCAAGCTGATTTTTTATTGAGTTTCAGAGAAGTTTTAAAATTTAATGATGAATGTAAGATTTATAAATGCAAATTGGTTGATGATTATATGACTGAAAAAACTGATGATGGAAAGGAAAATACTGCTTTAAACCAAGCTGATGCTATTGTTAAAGATAGAAATGGAAAGTATGAAGTTTTAAGATTTGACCTGCCAGACAAGTATATTTACATTTCTAAACTTAAACCAATGAATAAAAAATACATAGCTCTTATAGAAGCAAGGTGGGATTTATATGAAGCTAATAAATCTTTTTTTAATAAAGAGTTGCCCATTGTTGCCTTATTTGATGAAAATGGGAAATTTGAACGTTATCTGTTGAAATACAAAGACATAATAGATGATGGGGATATGATTTCTAGTGAGTTTTTGGATTTTTACACTTTTTCTGAAAATGGAACTCTATTTTTAATCACAAAAGAGTATTCTAAGTGCATAGCAGTAACAGAAAGTGGAATTTTCTATTTGAAGCCAAATCAACATCTAAAGAATTGGTTTGAAAGTAAGGATACTACTACAGAATTTGAAGATATTATTTCAAATAATCAAAATTTGATTTGCATTTTTTCAAATAAAATTAAAAAAGAACTTACTTTTGAATTTTATAATGAAAAGGGTGAATACTCACATAAAATTACAACCAAATTAGACAATTTTGATTATAAACTTTTTTTAACACTTGCGATAAGAAAGAAAACAATATTGCTTTTAACATTAGATAAGAAAGAAAACTGGTTTATAAATAAATTTGAGTTTGAATAGAAAGGGAATTAGTAAAGTATCTTTGACTTGCTAAATTTTATAAAGTAAAATAATCAATTATGTAAATTCTGCAATAATTAATATAACTCCCAAATTAATTTGGTAGTTATATTTTTCATTTTATTAAATTAAAATTAAATTTCAGAACTATATTTATTGCGAAAAAAATATCACTTTATTGCTAAAGATCTGAAATTAAGAGTAAAAAAACCATGAGTCTGTCTAAAAAGTATAAAATATTAAACAAACAAGGATGTTTGTTCTACTAAGTTATAGTAAATAAAGTATGTCAAACATCTTTGTTTGAATATTATTCTTAAAATCTTACTTTTTTGACAAACTCATGGCTTGGAAAGAATTAATTAGTCTAATTCTAAAGTAGCTCTGTGCTGCCTTCTAATAGCTTTTAGGTGAGCAAGACGCTTTTCGATAGATGGTTTCATAAAAGCAGTTCTTTTCTTAAATTCGCGTAGTACTCCGCTTCTTTCGTACTTTTTCTTAAATCTCCTTAGCGCACGGTCAATGTTTTCATTGTTTTGTAATGTAACTCCAATCACTTATTAATTCACCACCTTTCTTATTTATTAGGATTTTTGAAAATTTTCAATTAATTTTTTTTCGTTGCACCTTTCGAAGTGAACAATAATAGCTCTTCCACCGGTGCTGGTGCTTTCTTTTGATTTAACGATACCGACGTCATCCCAAATAGCATGGAAAATGACATCACCAATTTGATATTCATCTAAAGGAGAATATTTTTTAGCATCTTCTTTAGAGATATGAATTACAGCTTTCGACTTATCGGATTCAGCTTCAATCGTGTCGAGGTTGATTAGCTGTGAATGTCGGCTGCGTGTGCATCTTGCCCACTGCTGCCTGCCCTTGTCTGTTTCTATCGGTTCTCCGATTAGCTCGTGCTTAGTTTCACGCATCAAAAAAGGTGAAAATAAGGTTATATATTTTGCTCTGCGAGTTCGTTTTCTTCCAGCCATAATACCTCTCAATTTTTTTACAAAATTAAGAAATTTTATTAATATTTACAAGTAATTATTTCAAAATTATTTACATTACTTGGTTTTTGTTAAAATCTCCTTTAATTTTGTAATTGCCGGTATTAATGTTGGGTCGGTTTTCTGCTCAATTGCTAAACAAAAAGAAGCCCAATCTCCAAAAATAATTAAACTAAACATCCTTGAAAGAAAAGTATTTCCAATCCCAATTAAATCTAACACTCTATCTTGCACATATTTATTTAATATTTTTTTAGTAGCTTTTGTCCGTAATTTGGTTCTTTCGTCGTCATCGTTATCTGATATTAAAAAAATATTGAAAATTTGTTTTGATAATTTTGGAAATTTCCATGAATTTATTTCATTATGGTTCATTTCAGGCAATACATTTGTAAATGCAATATGCTTAGAATTTTCATGAATTTGATTCTGGATTCTTACTGCTACAGGTTTTAATCTGTCGCTTGAAGCGTAAAATACTGGAATTAATAAAGATGCTATATTTGCAAATACTAAAGGCAAAGAGTCTTCTTTGAATTCTTTATATTCTTCAATAATATATTCAGTAACTTTTTGAGTATCTTCTATTGATTCATCTATTATTTCTAATGTTTCTTTTGAAAATACTTTTGCATTAATCAATATGTAAAGGACGCTAAAGAAAGAATAAGCTATTGCACATCTCGGTTGCATTCCACCCGGAATTTTTATTACCGGAAATTTGTCTTTTTTCGCTAACTCTTCTAATTGCCCGCCGGTTGTAATGCAAATTATATTCTTAGTTTTTTCCTTTGCTTCTTCATAAGCAGAAAGCGTTTCCTCAGTATTGCCTGAATATGAACTTACAATTATGTTTGTATCTTCAGTTATTGGAAAATCAATCGTATAATTTCGGTTTATAAACATATATACATCTTTGCAATCAGGGAGAGTAGAAACAAATGATTTGACTAAATCGCCTCCTATTGCAGAGCCACCCATACCCAAAACAACAAATTTTTTGCTTTTTACAGGATTATTAAAAGTGGGTGATTTTTTCCCGATTTTGACTGCATCTTTAATTTGCTTTGGAAAGTTTAACAGAATATCATACATATTCTGTGAATCGTATTGTCTGATTTGTTCTTTTGTCATTTTATAAATTTTTTTATAATACAAAACCTTATGCAAAATTATACAATTAAATTAACAAAATAAATTTCTTTTTTGAAGTATGTTGGTTTATAATTGTATCATTCAGAGCTCCAGATGCCTCGAAGTTTTTTATTTCGCATATTTTAAAAGGAGAGGTTAAATTTCTAAAAGAATATTAACAATAAGTCATTAGTTATTTGTTATCAGTTATTAGTATTTAAAAACTAATAACCAATGACTAATAAGTAATAAAAGAATATTTGCTAACTACGAAATTATTCTTTGCGAGGCAAATCTTCTAACTCTCTTATTTTCATTATTGAGTCAAGATTTCTGAATTTTAAAAAATTCAAGTATTGAAACTTAACAGTTTTGTAAGTATTTTTGCTTTTATTGTTATTTTGTATTGAGAATATATGAAAAAAGTAAAAATATTAGTTAAAGGATTTGTTCAAGGAGTTGGGTTTCGTTACTTTGTTTATCGAAATGCCCAGGCACTCAATTTGTCCGGCTATGCAAAGAATCTTATAAATGGTAACGTAGAGGTATTATTAGAAGGTGAAGATACTAATATTGAAGAAATGATAAGTATTTTAAAGCAAGGACCTTCCCGCTCAATGGTTAATTCCGTTGAACTCGAATATGACAATTTTCACGGCGAATACATCGGCTTTAATATTAGATGAAAAAGAAATAATACCAAACCACTAACTAATAGTGCAAAATCATAATGTTATTCTGAATCGAATAATCTCAAAATATTTTTTATCAATGACTTGTGAGATTCTACACTTTGTTGCCAATGACATCTTTGCTTGTCATTCTGACTTCCGTTAGAATGACAAAGATAATTATACTATTACTCCCAAAAACTTTGTTTTTTTAGCAAAATTTTAACTATTACTT
>DAIOVK010000208.1:0-5895 GCA_036759045.1 Kapaibacterium sp. (SeqCode)
GACCTTGCCCTTATTGAATGGCTCGAAAATAATAATAAAAACTACATTATTATATTGACAAAAACAGATAAAATTTCAAAAAAGCAGGTTTTGGAAAGAAAAGAGCAATTTGAAAATTTCGTTCAGTATTGCACGCATTGTCTTGAAGTCCTTCCCTTTTCATCAGTAACAGGTGATGGCAGAAAGGAATTACAAGCTATTATTAAAAGAGAAGTAGGGCAGGGCTAATATTTTCTTTAATAGCCATACAATCAATAAGTTGATAGCATGGCTATAAGTTCTAAGTAATTTATTTATATAGAAATAATTATATAATATTCAACTTAACTATCTATTTGTTCATGGTATGACTTTTACTTAGGAATATGTTAAATATATAGTTATGCTTTAAAAGCCGTAGTCTTACATTAGAAACACAGCGAAGAACTTTAACAAAAAAAGCTTGTGTTCTTTTAATAAATTTTTTTAAATTTGCTAATATAAAATGCTTATGATATTATAATAAATAGAATATGGAAGAAAAAGCAGTATTACAAAGCAAAAGCAAATTGCCAGAAGAGATGCGTTATCTGTTTTGGGATGTTAATTTTGATGAACTTTATTTTGAAGATTATAAGGATTTTATTGCGGCAAGGATTTTGTGCTTTGGTGATAATTATTCATTAAAATATCTAGCAAAAAAAATATCGAAACAATTTGTTTTAAACCTAGTTCAAACAAACCGTGACGTTGATGAAATAACAAGTAATTATTGGAAAGCTATGTATAATGTGCAATAAATTAAAATTTGAAATTTTACCGGATTATCAAATAGAAATATTTGATAAAATAATTCATTTAGAATGGATTAAGGATTTTTATCTCGCTGGCGGTACCGGTTTAGCATTGCAGATTGGACACAGAGAATCAATTGATTTCGATTTTTTCTCAAGCATATCATTCGATACATTATCTTTGTTAAATAAACTTCAAATGTTAGGAAATGTAAAAGTGATATCTCAATCTAACAATATACTTCACTGTTTTTTAAACAATATTCAAATCTCTTTTTTTAAAGTTCAATATGATTTAATTGATAAACCAATTGAATATCACAATTTAAAAATTGCTTCTACTTTAGACATTATTTTAATGAAATTGCAAGCTATTTCCGGAACAGGTAGCAGAAAAGATTTTATTGACTTATACTTTTTGTTAAAACAATACAACTTAAATGATATTAATAATTTATATAAAAAAAAGTATGGGATAATGCTTCAAAGTGATTATCATTTACATAAAGCTTTAGTATATTTTAACGATGCTGAAAATCAACCATTTCCTAAAATGTTTATTGAAATCCATTGGGAACAAATAAAGAATGCTATTATTGAAATTGTAAGAAAATTTTCCTACGAAAAAGGATTTATACCGGAATAAAATAAAATAGCGCATTTACTTAATTTGTTTGAATCAAAATTTGAATTGCGTAAGGTGAGTTAGTATATAATAGGAAATCTATGAAACTAAATATTAATCAGTTTAATGGTGTAAAACTGGCAGAAATTGAATCAGAGAATATTGTCATTAAAAGCACGCAAGATGCATTGGATTTAATGGTAAATTGTGATTACAATGAATCAAAAAAAATCATTATTAGGAAAGAAAACATCATTCCAGAATTTTTTTATTTAAAAAATGGAATTGCCGGTGAAATATTGCAAAAATTCTCTAATTATTTTGTTCAACTCGCTATAGTTGGTGATTTCACTGATATAAAAAGTAAAAGCTTAAATGATTTTATTTATGAATGTAATAAAAATGGAAGAATAAATTTTGTTGGTTCAATTGAAGAAGCAAGAATTAAATTAACAAAATAAAATGCAAAATAAATTTAATAATTTCGATGAATATATTTCTACTTTTTCAACTGAAATACAGGCAACATTAAATGAAATAAGGGAAACTATTAGAAAAGAAGTTCCAGAAGCAGTTGAAACAATTAGTTATCAAATGCCGGCATTTAAGTTGAAAAAAATATTAGTTTACTTTGCTGCTTTTAAAAACCATATTGGATTTTTTCCAACTTCTTCTGGAATTGAAGCATTCAAAGATGAGCTATCTGAATATGTTACTTCTAAAGGCACAATTCATTTTCCACTAAAAAAACCAATTCCTTTGGATTTAATAATTAAAATTGTTAAATTTCGATTTAACGAGGAAACGAATAAAATTAATAAAAAATAATCAAATAATTATTTAAGGAAATAATATGAAATTTACCAAAAAACAAATTAATGATATTGCTGATGGTTTAACATCTGGATTGAAGTACTTCATCAATCTTGATACATTAGAATATCAGTATGTTCCTGATAATTCGGAATATAACGCTGAATTTTGGGACAAAGAAACTGATAAGATTATCAAAGGTTGGAAGAACTTTACAACTATTGAGCAAATGGATTCAAAACGCTCATACAGAGTGATGGAAAACTTCATTGATGAAATAATTGAAGATAAACGGTTTCAGGAAGAACTCCATAGAATTTTGTCCAACAGAAAGCCATTTGCAAACTTCAGAGCTGTAGTGGAAAGTTCTGAATATCGTGAGAAATGGTTCAGGTATAGAGATGAACAGAATGTTAACTATGTAAAGTATATTTTAGAATCGAATGAAATTGAATTTGAATAAAATAAGTTAATACTTTGTTAAAAAAATTATCATTTTGAGGCGACAATAAACGTGAGAAAGAAGTCATACTTTCAACTTGTTGATGGTATAGCTTGTACCTCATTTAGTTCATTTTCCTTAAAGTAAACGTCTAAGTTTATGAATGCATCAGATTAACATTATGAATTTAAACTATTTGTTGTCGGTTTGGTATTAAATTGTTTAAATTCACTTTTTTACAATTTTCTCGTTATATTATTATAATTCTAAAAAAAAATTTGTTTTTTTATAATACCTTTGTTAATTTATTTTATTTAAATGAGGTGAGTTATGAACAAATATCTACTTTTTTTTCTAATGATAATTTTATCTTATGCTTGTAGTGAAGATAGCACTACATCAGCAGATTATTCACAGAAATTTCCAAAAATTCAGTCAATGATTGATTCGATTTGGAATAGTTATTTAACGGAGCATAGCTTAACGGGTAACTTCGGAATAGCAATGCAACTCTCTGTAGGAAATCAAGCAAAATTTTTTAAATCGAACTTTGATGAAACAATTACAGAACACTCACATTTTAGAATTGCCAGTAATACAAAAGTATTTACTGCTGCTGCTCTAATGCTTCTGCACGAAAGAGGTAAACTTAATATTAATGATAAAATTACCGATACTATTCCTAATACTAATGATACTTATCTGCCAAATACTCCGGACTACAATATCCCATTTAAAGATAAAATGACGATTAGGCAATTAATGCAGCATATTGCCGGTGTATTAGATATTGGAAATGATGCAATTCCAGACACTGTCCAGCAAGATTATAAAGGTGAAGATTATATTGCATATACTCAGGAAAAAAAAGGAGAATTGCATAGTTTTACTATTGATGAAATGATTAAGGTTTTAGCCGAAACTCAAATATACAATTTTGAGCCAGGAAAGGCATATTATTATTCTAATACTGGTTATCAGATATTAGCAAAAATTATTGAGCGTGTATCTGGAAAATCCTATTCAGATTTTATTACAGAAAAGCTTTTCCAAATTAACAGTTTAAATGAAACTTCTTCACCATATCTTGGAACTGATGTTCAAATACCTGAGCCGTTTATTCCCGGTTATTTTTTACAAGATAGCACTATTAACGTAACTGAAAGAAATCATTCAATGAATATAGCAGAGGGAAATATCATTTCAACTCCATCTGATATGGTGAAATGGATTAAGCTATTTATAAAAGGAGAAGCAGGGGTTAGCAGTTCAAATATTAGTATTATGAAAGATTATACGAACTTTCCAGACCATCATTACGGACTTGGTATCCTTCATATTCCCGAAGTTGGTTATGGGCACAACGGTGCAACTATTGGATATTTATCTTATTGCCTCTATAATCCGGATACTGATGTTGCTATTTGTCTCTGCACTAATTCTTGGAATTATTCTAATGGAACTGAAAGTATTAAAGCACAATTGAATATTTTAAATGAAATTTGTTTTAAAGCAAACCAAATATTGAAGAACTAATATTGTTTATTGTAACAATAAATAATTTTAATTAAATATTTCTTAAAAGCCATACGAGCAACAAATTGTTCGTATGGCTTTTTCTTTTGATTATTCATAAACGTAAAGAACAATTGCGCAAATCATACATAAAAGGTGCCATTCCGAAACGAAGTGAGGAATCTCAAACTCTGTGGTAGCAAAGACTTGTGAGATTTCTCACTGCGCTTCGAAATGACATCTTTCTCTGTCATACTATCAGCTTGCTGATAGTATGACTGAAAAGCACTTTTTCGGAATTACACTTTTAGTGATGCCAGAATCCATCTTAAAAAATAGTTTTTATAAGTCATTTGTTATAAGTCATTGGTATTAGTAGTAAGAGAATATAGATATTCCATATTTTTTAGATATGGAATATCTAATCAAAAATCATCCAATCAACTTTATAATAAAAAAAATAAATCAATACGTAGAAATACGTATTGATTATTTTAATTTTTTTATTATTTTACAATGTTCAATGTTTAACATTTAAAAAAAGAATAAAAAAATAAAAATAATAATGTGTTAAAAGGAGTTTTTATGAAAAGAATTTTTACTTTTCTTTTATCAATATGTATTTTTGCAATATTGGGTTTTAATGTTAATGCTCAAATTTTTGTTGATGCTTCAAAAGCTAATGACGATGGCGATGGCTTATCATGGGCTAATGCAAAGAAAACGCTTCAGGCAGCTTTGGATTTAGCAACAAGCGGCTACCAAATCTGGGTGAAAGCGGGCACTTATAAACCGACTTCTGCTTATGATTTAACAAATACTTCCCGTTATTATCATTTCCGTATGAAAAACGGAGTTGCTATCTATGGCGGGTTTGCTGGGACAGAAACTTCACTTTCCCAAAGAAATATTTCTGTAAATGAAACGATTTTAAGTGGAGATTTGAATGGAGATGATAGTTTTGATGCAGCTAATGGTGGCTATCAGGGAACTACCGGCGAAGATAACTGCTACCATGTGTTTTATCATCCTAATGGTTTGGGATTGGATAATACTGCTGTTCTTGATGGATTTACTATTAAAGGGGGTAATGCAAATCTATCAAGTAGCCATATTAATGGTGGAGGTATTCATAATTCCTATAATAGTCCATCGCTCAGCAGATTGAAATTTATTAACAACTTTGCTAAATATGCAGGTGGAGCATTATTTAATCAGTTTTCTTCTACTTCAGTCTCAAATTGTATTTTCACAGATAATTATTCTGATGAAAATGGAGGAGCAATTCTAAATTATAATTCAAATGTTAATATTGTTAATTCCTTGATTTATGATAATTATACAGATTATCAAGGTGGTGGTATTTATAATAGTAGCAATTCAGCTACTTGTACTGTAACAATTACAAATACTACAATTGCCAATAATCACGGAACACAAGGTGGCGGTATTTTCAATTATAATTCCAGCAATTCTTCTTATTGCACAACCAACATAAACAATTCTATTTTATGGGGCAATACTGCTTCTTCAGGTGGCAAACAATTGTATATTAATTCAACAACATATACTGTAACAAACATCAATAATTCCTGCTATTCTAATGGCACTAATGATGTATATAGAACACCGGTTACAGCAAATTGCACTACTTCAAATCCATTATTTATAGATGCATCAGTCGGCGATTTCCGTCTCTATGGCAACTCGCCTTGCGTTAATACTGG
>DAIOVK010000209.1:0-5890 GCA_036759045.1 Kapaibacterium sp. (SeqCode)
TTCTTAGTGCTGTTCTGTATTTCATCGTTTTAGTAAAAAAGATGTCATTGGCAACCCCCAGATAAAGCAAGACCTTTATTTAAATGGAGATGACATAACTTAACGCTGTCATTCTGATCGCAGCGAAGAATCTCACAAGTCATTGTTTCCACTGCATTTGAGATTCCTCACTTCGTTTCGGAATGACAATTTAATTTTGCACTACTTATTATCGGTTTGGTATTAGTTTTTCTCTTGGACTGAAACTTTCATAAAGTTTTGGGTAGCTATGCGAAAGTAGAGAATTTTTAACAATTTTAATTATTTAAATCATATCAAAATAACAAAGCAATAATTTCAAAATATATGAACATAATTTTAGAACTTTTCTTAATTTTGTAAATACGAAGTAATGGTTTTAAACCATTTTTTTTATTATTTCTGGAGATATTGTAATGAAATTATTTTCAATTGTTTTAAGTATTATTTTCATTCCGGTTGTATTGCTTTCTAGTATTTATACTTTTCAAAAGGATATAGAAGTAGGGAAACAGCCGCTTGAAATAATTTATGATGAAGTTACTGGTGGCTATCATATCTTTTGCGATAGATATGATATGAATTTTAATGGTATTTATGAGCCAGAACTTGGAGAAACCAAATCTACCTGGTGGCTCGTCCCTTCAGAGTTTGGCGATACTGCCAGAATGCTTAAAGAATTAGAATGGGATTTTACTTATGGTTTTTCTATTGGTTACCCTTTGCGTCCGGCAGTTGAAAATGGAATTATTTATTTCCATACTAAAAGTGGTGTTTTACCTTATCGTCTTTCTAATGCCGAATTAATTGAAGATGAAATTGTTCCAATTGGCTGCAATGCTGTTTCTATTTTTGAAAATAAAATGTATTTAAGTGTTCGCCATTTTCCTGAAGGTGGCTGGGTTGCGGATACTAATTACGTTATTGTTTATGATATGCAAAATAAAGTTATTACAGATACTTTACCCGCTATAGCCAATGTCCAGCAAACTTTATGTTTTGCAAAGAATACTTTTAATTATGATTATTATTTGCTCGTGCTTAATGAAGGATTTATGGGTGGAAACGATTCCAAATTACAGGTTTATAAAATATATGAAAATTCTTATGAATTAATTAAAGTAATTGATTTAGGTGATACCGGAAATCATATCTATTATGATAGAGATGATGAGATATTTGTTACAATGAATGGTTCACACTCTATTCAGGTTATTTCTACTGAAGATTTTACTATAAAAGAAACTTTAACCGTTCCTACTTCCGGCTATGATGGACCAAGAGAAGTTGGTGGAGTATTATATATGGTTTGTTCATCAAAAAAAGATGATGATAAACCCTTATTCGACCAACCTCCTTATTTGTTATTTGTAAGCACTTATTCAGGTGTAGTTTATGTTTATGATGGTATGGGCATTGTTGATTCTGTAAATACGAATGGCAAATCTGAAGGGATATATGTTGACCCATTCGGCGGTGGATTTTGCGTAGCAAATTTATTTCAATCCGGAACTTATTCACCTGATAACAGAGTTTCTTTTTACAGTTTGAATTTAAATGTAGAAGACAGAAAATTTGATAACAGCTTATTCAGCGTTTATCCCAATCCTGCAAGTGATTTTATAAATATCAGCAGCGAAGATGCTTTAATAGAAAGTATCGAACTAATTTCTTTACAGGGAAATACAGTTTTTCAAAAGCAATTAAATAAAGAAAATAGTTATAAAATTTCATTAGAATCTCTAAATTTACCAAAAGGTTTGTATTTTTTGAAAATATTAAGTGGAAATGCAGTTAGCAATTATCCTGTAATAATAAAATAAATTTTATAATTACAGCCTCCTTACCCATAATGAAAATAAATGAGTTAGGGGAATTGTCTCGTAAAAAACAATTGCGCAAATCATACAAAAAAGGTGTCATTCCGAACCCCCTGATAAAAGAAGACTTTTATTTTAAATGGAAATGACATAAGGACTTATGAAAAATAGAAAGTAAAAATCCCCCCTACCCCCCTTTTTCAAAGGGGGGAGAAGAATTTTCTTTTTAATTCCCCCCTTTGAAAAAGGGGGGTAGGGGGGATTTCTTAGTGCTGTTCTGTGTTTCATCGTTTTAGCAAAAAAGATGTCATTGGCAACCCCCAGATAAAGTAAGACCTTTATTTAAATAGAAATGACATAATTTAACACTGTTATTCTGAAAGTAGTGAAGAATTATATCTTTTTATTTTTTTGTCAACTTGTTGAAAATATCAACATAATTGGTAGATAGGGATTTATCAAAATTCATCAGATTTGTAATTATTAAATCCTTATTGAAAATTTTATTCTTTTTTAACATATTCTCAATATCTTCAAAATCTTTAGCTCTTGATGCGATAATTTTATATACAATTAAATCTTCAAGAGAACAATAATTGACATAACAATCATCAATTTTCACTTTATTAGCTCTTAATATAGCTTCTTTCTCAAAATCTGAAAAAGAAAAAATGAATTCAACTCTAAATCCAGTGATTTCGTCTATTGTTGGTAAAACCAATGTTTCTTCAACAAATTCTTCAGTTTTTTTTACTATAATCTTTAAATCAAGTTCATTGATTATTTGTATCATTATATCTAAAGAATCAACGTTAATACCTAATGTAATATCAATATCAGCAGTGAATCTCGGCTCTCTATAAATTAAAGCAGCTTGTCCTCCAATTATCATATAAGGAATATTATGAAGAGCAAGGGCGAATGAGATTTTCTTTATTAATTCTATCAACTGCATTAAATACTTTCTTAACTTTTAATATGTTTTCAATACTTTTTAATGAATAGCTTTCATACTTATTTAATTTCTTGCATAATTCATACATCTCTTCAAACATTATAAATCTTTGCTTGAGTGTTGTTGCATTATTTTCAACAAATTCATCTTCAAATTCTTTATATTTTTTGTAATTTTTAATCATTTATTCATTTCTATTTTATTTCTAATTTACTAATTTTTTCCCAATAATAAAATTGACTTTTAATTGAATGGAAATTCTAAAAGTGAAAATTTTTATCATCTCCATTTAAATAAAGCACTTGTTCTATAAGGGGTTACCAATGACATCAGTTTACCCTGTCATTCCGAACCCCCTTATAAAGCAAGTGCTTCATTTAAATGGTGATGACATCACTATAAACGTCATTCTGACGGATGTCAGAATCTATCTTGAAAAATAGTTTTTATAGGTCATTAGTCATTTGTTATTAGTCATTAGTATTTTTACTAACAACTAATGACCAATGACTAATGACTAAAAAGCAAGATGGATTCTGGCATACGCCAGAATGACAGTAAAAGATGTCATTAGCAACGAAGTGAAGAATCTCAAGTTCTGTGGTAGCAATGACTTGTGAGATTTCTCACTTAGTTTCGAAATGACAGACAAAAGTAACGATGTCATTGGCAACCCCAGAATTCTGGATTTTCATTAGCTCTTCGACATCATCGAAATGGTGCTTTGTTTTCCCTATAATTTGGTAATTCTCGTGTCCTTTACCAGCAACAAGAATTATATCACCATCTTGTGCAATTTTTACAGCATAAGCAATTGCTTTAGCCCTGTTTGAAATCATATTTACTTTAGTCATTTGAACTTCACTAATTCCCTGAAATATATCTGCAATTATTTCTTCAGATATTTCAGTTCGGGGATTATCATCTGTAACAATCACAATGTCTGAATGTATTGCTGCGATATTCCCCATTTTTGGGCGTTTACTCTTATCTCTGTCTCCTCCGCAACCAAATACACAAATTAATTTCCTGTCCTCCAGATTACTTGAATTTAATATTTCTCTGCAGGTAAGCAATGCTTTTTCGAGAGCATCTGGAGTATGTGAATAATCAACAATACCAACAGCACCATTTTTTAAAATAACTTTTTGCATTCTTCCGGGCGCGCCAGTTGCGTTTAGCAATGCCTCTTGAATAATTTCATTTTCAATACCCTTGGCATAAGCAAGAGTTACAGCAAGCGATAAATTTTCAATATTAAATTTTCCGATTAATGGCGACTTTATTTTTATTTCTTTTTCAGTAGCTTTTAAAGAAAACTCAGAGCCATTGGAATTTAGAGTAATATTTTGAATACAAATATCATTATCAGATTTTTCGCTAACGATAAATTTAGTTCCAGATTTACAATCTTTTAAAAGATAATCAGTCCAACTTTCATTAAAAATAGAAATTGCAATTGAATCTGATTTCATAGAATCGAAAAGGATTTTTTTTGCATTAGCATAATCCTTCATCGTTTTGTGATAATCCAGATGGTCGAGAGTTAGGTTGCTGAAAAGAGCAGCATCGAAATCAATACAATCAGCCCTATGCTGGTGAAGAGCGTGTGAAGAAACCTCCATCGCAACAAAATTCACACTTTTATCCTTCATTTGATTAAAAATTGAAGCAAGTTCTAAGGATTCCGGAGTGGTGTGGGTTGCAGGAATAAATTCATCTCCGATTATTATACCGGTAGTGCCAATAATTCCGCATTTAAATCCAGCTTCTTCAAAAATTGATTTTAATAAAAATGTTGTCGTTGTCTTGCCATTTGTTCCTGTTATACCAACAACATACATATCTTTAGTAGGATTCCCAAACCAGTTATGAGAAAGATGAGCAAGTGCCTGTCTGGAATTTTCAACTTTAATGATGGTAGTGTTATTATTAAATTCAAAGTCAGTTTTCTCGCATAAAATAGTATTAGCTCCTTTTTCAATTGCAGATTCTATAAAAATATGACCATCAAATTGTTCGCCAGTAATAGCCACAAAGAGCGAGTTTTCCTCGCATTTACGTGAATCATACTGAATAGAAGAAATTTTTGTTTCTAAACTGCCTTGAAGGAGTTGGAAATTTATTCCGTTAAGCAAGCTAAGCAGATTTTTCATTTTTTTCTTACTAAAATTTTATATACTTCAATATTTTTTTCAATGCAAAATGTTTCCTTGTTTGTAATGGGCAATTGCCAATCATTTTCATTTGCTAAAACAAATTCAAATTTTTCAAATTCCGTCAATATTTCTAAATGATACTGGTGAATCTCAAATAAATCAGTTGCTATGAAAAAAGTTCCATCATTCTTTAAAATTCTGTGAATTTCATTTATAAAATTAATATTCAAAACACGTCTTTTCAAATGCTTAGTTTTAGGCCATGGGTCTGGAAAAAGATAAAATACTTCACTAACAGAATGATTTTCAATGAAGGGGAAACCGTTTGCTATGGAATACCAAATTACTGAAGCATTTGGTATTTTTTCAGAAACAATTACCTCGTTAGCCCAACTCACAAGTGGTTTTCTAACTTCAATGCCTAATACATTTTTTTCCTGATGAAGTTCAGCGAAATCCAAAAGTAGCTTTGCCTTTCCGCAACCAACATCAATTGAATCAGGGGGAAACCCATTAGCATAAATTAAATTCCAATCAATTTTTTCAATAAGCGGAGGATAATAATCAGGTATTTTAAATAGTTCCTTTGCAGGAAAATAGACACTTGGCGAAGTATGATGTCTTAATCTTTTTGGCAGAGGGTGTTTTTGGGAGTCTATTGTCATTTCTTCTTCTGTATTTGGTTTTATTGCTTTTGTATTATATATTGATTTATTAATATAAAATCAAATTTATTTTTACAAAATTATTGATTTTTAAAGAAATTTTCTCAATTTTTTATATTACTTTGATATTTTTCAATATAGCACTCCTGATACCATAACGAAAATAAATGAGTTAGAAGATTTGCTTATCGATGACAGCTTTTCTTGTCATTCTAGCGTATGCCAGAATCCATCTTCGGAGAGCCAATGGGCTTGCTCACGAAACATTTGGGC
>DAIOVK010000210.1:0-5884 GCA_036759045.1 Kapaibacterium sp. (SeqCode)
GCAATATGCCTTTTGTAATAGATACTTTCCCAGCCCTCGCTGATTTTTGGGTCAAAGATGATTTCATTTAATTTTACCATAAATGAAAAAATCAGTTGCAATGCTTCTATATCATTTTTCTCTTTTAAGTGCTTTTCTAAAACTTCAATGTCTTCATTTTTAATAAAACTGTATCTTCTTAATATCATTCCAATATCATTAGCATCGAAAAGGTATTTTTCCTTCAAAAGCTGATATAATTCGATTATTAAACCGACACGTTGCAAATCGTTTGTATTGTAATGCTCAATATGAGAAAGAAGTTCAGAAATCTCTTTTTTCTCTTTTGCTATAAGTTCTTCCAATGAACAGGAACAGTTTTCGCATAGCTTATTTAAAACGAAATTAACGCCGTTTACCCAAATACCATTTTCATCTATAGTTTCATAAACATTTTCCGGAACTATGCTTTTAAGTCGTTCTTTGTTTAAATCGAACCAAAATTTTATGATTTCAAGTGTAATTTGAATATGAGAATTATTGCCTTCTGTATGTATTTGCTTTCGCAGAAAATGAATTAATTTATCATTTCTATGAGAAATTTCATCAATTTTTGTAGTAACATCGCGCAAAACACCTTCGGCACCAATTTCATTGAAGTAAACAGGGAAAATTCTCGTTAATTGCTTAATTTGTTTGTATATTGGAGAAATCTTCGAATTAAGTAGTTTTGTAACATCTTTTTGAAATAAATCAGTATCGAAAATGAAAATTCCACCGACTCTCAAATTAATAATGAGTGCAGAAAGAAGCTTTTTCATAGTCTCCGGGTCATATTCAATTAGCTCAAGCCAGACTCTTAAATTTTTTATATGATTGGGGTCTATTTTCAATACCCAATCGTTTGTAAGATATGTGATACCGGGCGAAATGAAACCGAAGTTTATAGTTTGATTTTCATAATAATTAATTAATTTTTTATTATGAGTGTTTATGATTTCTTTTCCGAGTGCTAAAATAGAATCTAAAATAAAGTTAATATGACTTTCTTTAAAATCAGTAAATAAAATGAATAATTCATCAATTGCCTGAATACATTGCTCTTCGTCTAATTCGTTGCTTATTCTTTTAATCACTCTGTTTAAATCAATCAATAAATAATTACGATGATAAATCACTCCGGGCAAATGCAATAAATAGAAAATAAAACTGAACTGCTCGGTAACTTTTTCGAAATCATTTATTTTCTTTCTTAAAGCATCAATAATATCTGAAAATGTAAAAGCGTTACTGCATAGCGATTCCCAATTATTTGCTTCTTCTAATTGTTTGTAGTAAAACGAAAAAAATTCTTTTCCTAAAGGTGATATCGTTTCGGAGTAATCTTTAGACATTTTGCTTTGATTTTTTTCATACCAGCTTTCAATGTCAGTGGAATTTTCCCAAAACTGAATATTTTCTTTAATTAGCTTATGAGTAAAATCAAAAGTCTGTTTTTCAATAGTTTTATTTAATGCAGCGTTTAACAAACTTTTCTTGAAATATCCAATATTGCTTAAATATCCAAAGTAGTTGTTTTCAAAGTTTTTATCTAAAATATTTATACATTCAAAAAGTAAAGAATCAAATTCAGCAATGCAATCAAAGTTTTTATTGAAAAAATCTAAAAAAACAAATACCAAATGCTTGGATAAATCATCGGCAAGTTTTTCTTCAAGTAATGTATTGAAAATATCCAAAAGAATTTTTATTGCTCTCTCTTTTTCTTCAATCTCTTTATAAATCCAAAAATCAGCGATTGCAACATTAATTATAAATTCAATCACTTCTTTTCTGTTTGAATAAGGGTGATGAAGTTCAGTAAAGAAATCCTGTATTCTTTTGTGAATTCCCCAGTATTTTTCAGAAAGAGCAAGGAACCAAAGGTGCTCTTCAGGAATTTTAAATTCAACACTTTTTGTCTTGGATAAATTTACTTCTAATGCCTGTGATTTTATTGCTTGCTTCATAGTTTCGATATATAATTAATTAAATCAATAATACGGGCAGAATAACCGCTTTCGTTGTCATACCATGCAATTATTTGAATCATATCGCCAAGCAATACTTTTGTGCAAAGCGAATCAAAAATCGCAGAATGGTAATTGTTTGTAATGTCACTGCTTACTATTGGGTCGGTGCAATACTCCAGATATCCTTTCAAGCTGTTTTCAGAATAATAAAGAAAGGCATCGTTAATATCTTTAATGCTTACATTTTTATTTAAATTAGTTGTAAGTTCCACGTAAGAGCAGTCCGAAACAGGGACTCGTGTAGCAAAACCATCGAAGCTATCTTTCATTTCCGGAAAAATTATTTTTGTAGTTTTTATTGCACTTGTTGTGGTTGGAATAATATTTCCAAGGGCAGCTCTTGCGCGTCTGAAATCAGAGTGGTAGCCGTCCTGCAAATTCTGATTATTTGTGAAAGGGTGGACAGTATTCATAAAACTGCGTCTAATGCCAAATTCATCTTTAAGAACTTTAAGCATAACGCAAACGCAATTTGTAGTGCAGGAGGCATTGGAAATAATCCTGTCTTCCAGCTGCAAATCCAAATGATTTACTCCCAAAACGACAGTTCTATCCATAGAATTATCGCTTGAAGGACAGCTCAAAATTACTTTTTTTACTCCACTTTTTAAATGCCCTTCCAATTCAGTTTTGGTTTTAAACCTACCACTTGATTCTATAACAAAATCAACTTCATTATTCCAGTTAATTTCTGCCGGAGTGCTATCGCTTGTTACAAGGATGCGATTGTTATTCAAATAAATATAATTCTCGTCAAAATTTATTTTAGTATTAAATTTTCCATGGACTGTGTCGTATTTTAGCAGATGAGCCATCAAATCTATTGTCATCTTGTCGTTGATATGCACTACCTCTATTTCCGGGTTTTGAGAAGCCAAGCGAAAAACTAATTTGCCAATGCGCCCAAAACCATTTATTCCAATTCTAATTGCCATTTTTATTCAGTTTTGTTTTAAAAAAAATAATAATTTTAAAAATCAATATAAGGAATTCAGAATGATTTTTAAAATTATCAATTAAAATTCGGGCAGCATTTTGTTTTTATGTTGCTCAATTTTAAATTCAAAACTAATAAAAATTTAGATAATAATTATAATTTAATTTAAGAATTACGGCTTTCATATCTTAAATAAAGGAGTTAGTAGAATTGCATAGTAAAGAATAATTTCGCTTTTTTTCATAATTTATATAGAATGTATATGTTTATTCATATATATTTTTGAATATTCTTAATTGAATTTATTGAAGAACGAATTTTTAAGAAAGAGTGGAGTTTTAAAAATAATAAAACTATGCTTATAATCAAAGAAAAACTGTATTTTACTATCTGTTGATTATAAGAAAAGGTTTTTTTATGACATCTTTATTCTTTTAAGTCTTTTGAAGGTGGTTCAATTATTTGCTTTTGACAATGAATTAATTCATTGATAAATTCATTAGTATACATCTTGTTCATTTAATTTTAATATTTGATAAATTGCTATTAATTAATTGATAAATAACAGCATTAAGTATATACTAAAGTCATTTATAGTATGTACATCTGGTGAAAATTCCATTTTATACTTTTTAATCAATGACCATAATAAAAAGAAGTTACAAAATTTTTAAAAATTAACAAAAGGAAAAACCTAAGTTTTATATACTATTTTCTATTAAATTTAAGGATTTTTCTCTTATGCTGCATTTAGTTTCAATTATCTCTTTAACTTCATTAGATATTCTCACAATTTCTGTATTATCAGTTGAAACAGGTAATACTAACTCTAATATTCTATTGCCTAAAGTTGATAAAGTTGCCTGTACAAAAGTATGCTTTTCTATTTGTTTTTGAACTACTTTTGTATTTAGCAAATAAAAAAGATAGAATGATGTCAATTCACCATTTTGTAATAAACGAAATTTACGCAAGTGACTTTGAATAATACATTTCACATCTAATTTTGAAATCATTGCCGACCTACCGATTAGAAAAGTTCCATCACTAACAAATAAAATATCATTTTCCTGTACATCTTGCATAATTTTATACTTTTCATAAATCTCATTTGCAACGGATTTCACAGGATCTATCTTTATTTCCCAATTTACAATGTCTGTTGTTCTAATAAATGGAATATCTCCTGTACCGTAGTATTGAGAACCAATTTCATTTCCACGTTTGATTTGTAAAACCCCTTTTTTTACCAATTCTCCAATTGTAACTAATTTATATTTACCGCTTTTTTCAAGATTAATTAACTTTAGTTTTAGTTCAGGATCATAATTCTCTGGTATAAAAATATTATCTTTTATATCGTTTGTTAAAATAGAAAATCCTAGATGGCTTTGAATAAAATCTTCATTATTTAGGAACTTTTTAAAATTTCTTGCGATTTCAGTTGTATCATCATCAAGAATTTTATTCCCATCATTATCTAAAATAAAAGTACCACCTTTTGAAATTTTATATATTTCTTTACCATTTTTATTATGACCGATAGAATCAGCAATTGCCATAAAAATCTTTTCTCTGTTATTTTTATTTTTTTCAAAAAAAACTATGCTTGTCTTTGTATGGGTGCTTGGTTGAAAAGTTTCTTGTGAAAGAGAAATAATCCCAATGATTGAAGCATATTTTTTTATATATTCCCAAATATAGCGGTCTGAGGGGTTTCCAAAAATTCCATCTGGTAAAACAATTCCGGCTCTTCCTCCGATTTTTAGTAATTGGATAATTCTTTCAATAAATAATATTTGTGGAGGTTGTTTATCTCTTATATTTTCAGTTAAATACCATTTATTTTCAAAATTTGTCCAGTAGAAACCTAATTCATATTGCCGTAACAAGCTATTTCCAACAACTGGAATTTTAGCACCAAAAGGAGGATTTGTCAAGATAACATCAAAACTATTTTGCTTGATATATTCTTGTGAATCTGGTTTCCATAGATTTGGTTCTTCTAAGCTATTTTCACAAAAAATATGATACTCGCTTTCACCTAATAAAGTTAAATAAATCTTAGCTAAACGAGAAAGAAATAAATCTTTGTCAATACCATAAATATAGTGTTTTCTTCCGTTATTTTTAAGGAAGTGTTTAAGAATATGAGCAATAAAACCACCACTACCACAAGCCGGGTCTAATATTTTTTCTGAAGGAAGGGGCTGTAGAATATCAATCATCATTTGAACAATATTTCTTGGAGTAAAAAACTGACCTTCACCTCCACGAAATCCAGTGCCTATAAGTTCTTCAAAAGCATCTGCTATTATATCTCTATCTGCATTTAATAAAGAATAATTTTCCATTTTTGAAACTATGTATGACAGTTCCTTTCCTGGAATTTCGAGCATTTCGTCATTTTCAAATATATCTGAATATTTTTGTTTAACTCTTTCAAAAAGTTGATTGATACGTTTAAAAAATTCATTTATACTTTCATTAGGTCGATTTCCAAATTCAACGAAATCAATATCTTGAGTAAATTTTTCGTCGTATATCTTACAAAAAAGTAAACGCATTATATTTTGAGCTATTTTTTCATCTCTAGTAATACCAGTAACATTTCCAGCGAAATAATCACGTATTTCTCTAAATACAGTTTTTAAATTATTTATTGGAATTAAATCTTTTTTATAAATCAACTGCTTAGGTCGATTTAATTCCATTTCTGAGAATAAATCTATATCTTGATGTTTCATTATTTACAACGATTATGAGTTTTAACAACAAATTCCATAAAATCAAGTGTTTCGTCAAGCGAGTGGTCAGTCATAGCTACATTACACCAGCGATGTCCATATCTTACATTTTTTGCAGTATGACGAATTTCAGTTTCAATTAATGGATT
>DAIOVK010000211.1:0-5857 GCA_036759045.1 Kapaibacterium sp. (SeqCode)
AACAAAAACAACTTTTAAATAATTTCAGAGAAATCAAGGAACTTTCAAAAGAAAGGATGGTTATTGGCGAAACCAGATTTAATGCCGGATTATCGGCAAAGAATGAATTTCTACAAGCCCAGATTGATTTTAATACACAATCTCAAAATGAAATTCAGCAGTTATATGTAATAGCTCAAGCTAAAAGAAAGTTAAATCAAATAATTAACAGAGAAATTTCAACTGAATTTGATGTAATTGATTCTGTCTCTTATTCCAATATCGACAGTGTTTTTGCAGAAAAAAAAATATTTGATTCAAATCCTACTATCCAGGTTTTGAAAAAGCAAATTGAAATATCAAAGTTAATTACAAGTGAATACGAATCATTAAATCTCCCATCGGTTAATCTCAATGCCGGTTATGGCTTAAATCTTTCTGACAATTCAACTGGATTTACAAGATTAAACCGAAGTATCGGACCAAATGTAGGCGTTAATCTTTCTTTTCCGATTTTTGAAGGAGGAAATACTTCAAGGCAAATATCAATTTCTAAAATAAATATACTTTCTGCTGAGCTGCAACTTGAATCTGCTAAAAAGGATATTAGGTATCAATTCCTAAATTTATTAGATTTAATAAGAACAAATTTAAAAATGTTAGAAATTGAAAATTCAACAAAAAACTCAGCTAAAGAAAATCTTTTCCTTGCTATGGAACGATTGAAACTTGCACAAACAACAGCAATAGAAGTTCGCGATGCCCAGCTTTCTTATGAAAATTCGTTAACGAGACTTTGTTCTATAAATAACAATTTAAAATTAGCAGAAACACATTTGAAATTGCTTATGGGAGAACTTTGATTAAATTAAAAAAACAATGAAATTATTCAATTATTTATAAAAGAAGTTTTATAAGCAGCTATGAAAACATTTACTTACATATTGATTACAATTACTTTATTCCTCATTTCCTGTGGCGAAGACGACCCTGTTTACCCAAAACCTGATATTCCTGACAGTTTGAAATTTGTTGTTCCAAAGTATATTTACAATGGTTCTACATTTGCTTTTGTTTACAATGACAAATTAATCAAAACAAAAGTTTTGGATATTGAATGTTTCGAAGCTGAACAAGGAATAGTTCTTGAAGAACAGGCAACAAGAGCCGGAATAAGCACCGATTCTGCATTAACTCTCGGTATAAAAGCAAAAGAGCTTGCTGATTCATTGATTTTGGGAAAAGAAATTAAAATAATTAGGGATAGCACCCATGTTGATTATGATTCATGGGGACGGCTCTATCGTTACGTTGAAGTTGATGGAAAGAGATTTGATTCTATTATGATTGAACGTAATTTAATTGTAGTTTTTAAATAAATTTAGAATCACATTCGCCTCATCGTTTCTTATTTCGTAGTCTTGTCATTCTAAATCCCAAAATGAAGTAAGAACTTTATTGAAATAGAGATGACATCACTAAATACATCATTCTGAAGGATGTCAGAATCCAGCTTTATAATCAACACACGGGTTAACCCGTGTGTTGATTGAAAATGTTGTTCAATTTTTAGTCCGTAGTAATTTTCTAACAACTAATGACGAAAGATAAATAACTAAAACCTCTATTTTCATTCTGATTAAGGAAAATCAAGATGGATTCTGGCATACGCCAGAATAACAAGGTCCGGTATCATTTGTAAAAAATATAGCTCTGATTTAAAAAATGTTATAAATCAGAATTTAAAGAAAAATTAGTAATTTTGTTTTTTTTATAGAATTTAATATTTTCTTTATTTATAAAGTAAAAAATATGAATATTGCAGTTTTAGGGGCAGGAGGTTGGGGAACAGCTATTGCAGCTCTCCTTTCAGAAAATAACCATAATGTAACGCTATGGGCTTTCGAAGATGATGTTGTAAACGAAATAAACATCGAACATACAAATAAAAGATTCCTACCTCAAAAAGACATTCCTCAAAGCATTAAAGCTACCAACGACTTAAATGAGATTGAAAAAAATGAATTTATTGTTTTGGCTATTCCAACTCAACATATACGTTCAGTTGTTTCTAAAATAAATTTAAAGAACAAAATCATTATAAATTTAGCAAAGGGAATTGAACAAAAGTCACTTTTAAGAGTTTCTGAATTGCTCATACAATCTACCGGGATATCACCAGAGCAATATACAATAATTACTGGTCCAAGCCACGCTGAAGAAGTAGCAAAGCAGATACCTACAACTGTTGTTGCTGCTTCAGAGCATAACCAATATGAAAAGCAAATAGTTGATATTTTTACTACTTCATATTTTAGGATTTACAGCAGTTTAGATGTAGTTGGATGTGAAATTGGTGGTTCCTTAAAAAACGTAATTGCTATTGCTGCCGGAATTATTGATGGATTGAACTTTGGCGACAATACAAAAGCTGCTCTTATTACACGCGGTTTAGCTGAGATTTCCCGACTCGGTATTGCTCTTGGAGCAAATCCAATAACATTTTCCGGCTTAAGTGGTCTGGGAGATTTATACGTTACTTGCAGCAGCAAACACAGCAGGAACCGATTTGTAGGCGAGCAAATAGGCAAAGGCAAAACTCTATCTGAAATCACAAGTCAAATGAAAATGATTGCAGAAGGTGTTTCTACCGCAGAATCTGCCTTCTCATTAAGTCAAAAGCATAATGTCGAAATGCCCATTACTGAGCAGGTTTATAATATTTTGTTCAATGGATTAGACCCACTCGAAGCTATCCAAATGCTTATGACAAGGCAGTCAAAACGTGAGTGGTGGTGGTAATACTTTTTCTCTATAATTTTTATTGAAACATTTTTTTCATCTTATTCCTATAACACTATGATTTTTAAAGATATAAAAATGAGAACCATCGGCGAGCAGCTAAAGAAACCCAAAGGTATTGTTGGCAGGTTCTATATTTCTAAATTAATGAAGAAAAGCAACCAGATTGTTTATGATGCTATGCTCGAACAATTAGAGTTGAATCAAAATGATAAAATATTTGAAATCGGTTATGGAAATGGACTTGGAGTAAATATGATTGCCACAAATTTTGATTGCTTAATTGAAGGAGTTGATTTTTCCAAGCTAATGTATAATGAGGCAAGAAAAAGAAATAAAGAGCATATTGAAAACAAAAAAGTAAAATTATACTATGGCGATTTTCTTAAATACAATTTACCTGAAAATTGTTACGATAAAATCTATTGCCTTAATGTAGTTTATTTCTGGGACGACTTGAAAATTCCATTTTCAAAAATAAGGAATGGATTGAAGCAAGGAGGAATTTTTTGTATGTATATGAACCATCGTGATTTGCTAAATAAAATGGAATTTACTAAAGATGATATTTTTAATAAACGAACTATTGAGCAAGTAATAAATAATTTAGAAGAAAGCTGTTTTAAAGACATTAGTTTTAAAACTCAATATGGATATTATATTAAATGCAGGAAATAAGAAAGTAAATATATAAAAGAAATAATTATGAAAATTGAAAAAATGAAAAATTTGATTGGAAAACATATTTCTATCAAATATAAGGGCAGAACAGAATTAATTATGGGTTTGTTAATTGATTTTAATGAGAAATGGGCTTTATTGAAATATAACGTTGTCGATTATGTTATTGATGGTTACATTATGCTAAAAGTTAAAAAAATTAAAAAGATAATCAGAAATGAAAATAATGAATTTACTGAAAAAGTTCTTTTAGCTAAAGGATTACAAATAACGAATAATGATAAATATCCATTAATTAATTTTAATGACACTTTAAAGTTTATTTCTGAAAAATTCGGTGTTATCCATATTGAAATAAAAGATGAAAATGTCTGCAATATTGGACGATTTTTATATGCGAACGAAAAGGAAATAACCATTCAGGAAATTGGAACTCGTGCTGAATGGATTGAAAATGAAACTTTCAAATTTAAGGATGTTTGGTTGTTTGAATTTGATACAGACTACTGCAATTCTTTGGTTTTATATAATAAGATATACGAATAATATCAGAACTCCTTACTTCTCGTAATTCTTTATTTCGCAATAAAAATAGTTCTGAAAAAAAAAATAATATAAACAAAAAGCAAACTCATAACTCCCAAATAAATTTGGGAGTTACTCTAAGAATTAGAGTATCACCATAATTTATTATGGTGATTTTACTAGCAGTAAGAAAAATGCTTGGTTTTTTTACTAAATAAATCTTTCAATTAAGTAAAATTGGGAGAGTTAGAGATTAAATGGAGATGACATAACGAAAAGTGTGATTCTGATGGATCTTAGAATCTATCTTATTATTCTTGAGCTTCAATTCAATATTTACTAATTCACGGATGCATTTGGGCTTGCCCAAATGTTACAAGTGAGCAAGCTCACTTGCTTTCCAAGTTGGATTCTGGCATAAGCCAGAATGACAAAACTGAGAAATAACAAACTACTCTGTTTTATTTTTCCTAATTAATTTATTCAACTTTTTAAATTGCAAAAATTATGTTAATTTTGCTTAACTTAATTAATTCTATTAAGTTTATGTTTATTCATTTTAAAAATGGAATATATCAATGGGTTTATTCGATAAACTGAAGAAAAAAGTAACGCAAGTTGTTCAATCTACTACCGAGGCAATCAGTGAGGCAGTGCAATCTACTACCGAGGCAATCAGCGAAGCAGTGCAATCTACTACTGAAGCATTAGGTTTTAACAAAATAAAAGAAGGGCTTGAAAAAACTAGGAAGAGTTTTGTTGAAAAAATTCAGTTTGTTCTTGGAGTCGGCAGAAAAATTGACGACAATTTGCTGAATGAGTTAGAAGAAGTATTAATTACTGCTGATATTGGTGTTGCAACAACAGAAAAAATTATTGAAAATCTTCGCATTAGGGTAAAGAAAGAAGGACACGAAAACTCCGAAGATGTTTATGAACTACTAAAAGAAGAAATACACAGCATTTTAATCGAATCATCTTCTGCAAATAATGATGCAACTTATTTTATTGACGAGCAAAACAAACCCAAAACTATTTTAGTTATTGGAGTTAATGGAGTAGGAAAAACAACTACGATAGGTAAATTAGCATACAATTACCGAAATGCTGGCAAAACTGTATTAATTGGTGCTGCCGATACTTTCCGTGCTGCTGCAAACGAACAGCTTGAGATTTGGGCAGAACGTGCCGGGGTCGATATTGTTCAACAAAAGCAAGGTGCTGACCCTGCTGCAGTTGCTTATGATACTTTAAACTCTGCTATTAGCAAAAATGCTGATGTTGTAATCATTGATACAGCAGGACGTCTTCACAACAAAGCAAATTTAATGGCTGAACTGGAAAAAATCAGTCGTGTTATGAAAAAACTTAAAGCCGATGCTCCAGATGAAGTCTTTTTGATTCTTGATGCTACTACAGGCCAAAATGCAATTCAGCAGGCAAAAGAATTTATGAAAGTTGCTAAACTTACCGGAATTATCCTCACAAAACTTGATGGTACAGCCAAAGGCGGTGTTATTATACCAATTGTAGATGAATTAAAAATCCCAGTTAGATATATTGGTGTTGGCGAAAAAATTGACGACCTTCAAATCTTTAATCCAACTGTTTTTATAGAAGCACTTTTTACAACAAGCACCAAAGTAGAAGTTGAAATTTAAATTTCTGGGTAGTTCTAAAAATTGTTATTCTGTTCGATGCTAAGAAGCTCAAGTATAGTGTTATCAATGACTTGTGATATTTTTCACTTCGTTTCGGAACGACTGTGTTAAATAATGTCATCTTCATTTAAATAAAGGTCTTCCTTTATCTTGTGGTTACCAATGACATCTTTGCTTGTCATTCTGGCGTATGCCAGAATCCATCTTGA
>DAIOVK010000212.1:0-5854 GCA_036759045.1 Kapaibacterium sp. (SeqCode)
AATGACAGGGTAAACTTATGTCATCTCCATTTAAATAAAGCACTTGCTTTATCAGTGGGTTCGAAATAGCAATATAATTTTATATATAAATACAACTTGGTATTAAATAATTTAATTTAAATTGAAATAAATAAATTGTAAACTTTTTTAGCTTTGTAAATAAATAATTTGTAAAAATATAGAACACAAACAAATATGAAAAAAATTAAGATTGGGATAATATTAGGTGTTTTTGCAGGGATTATTGATGTTATCCCTATGATAATGCAAAATCTGACTTGGGATTCAAATCTTTCTGCATTTTCAATGTGGATAGTTGTCGGATTTCTAATAGCGACAAATGATTTAAATATCAATTCGATAGTCAAAGGGATTTTGATAGCTTACTTGGTTATACTACCAACAGCCATTTTGATTGGTTGGAAAGAGCCAATTTCATTAATACCAATAGCAATAATGTCAACAATTCTTGGTGGCTTATTAGGATTTTTTAATCATAAATTTAATAGCAATAATTGAAAGAAAATTATTTCATCATTTATTGGGAACTCATAGTTAAATGAGGTATAAGCCAATTTAGAAAACTAAAAAACTCAAGTTAATAAATATGACAAATGTAAAAGAACATTACGATAATCATCTTGCAGACTTTTATTCTTGGATGATTGGAGATTTTGATAAAGGAAAAAACTCTTTCAAGGATTTTTGTAATAACAACGGAATTAAACCATTTAAAACTTATAATGCTATTGATTTGGGAGCAGGTAATGGGATTCAAAGTATTTCACTTGCAGAAATTGGATTTAAGGTCAAAGCAATTGATTTCAATGCAAAATTGTTGTCTGAATTTAAATATAGAATCGAACGATTGCCAATCGAATTAATTAATGATGACATAAGAAATGTAAAAACTTTTGTGGATTCATCTGTTGATTTGATAGTATGTTGCGGTGATACAATTTCACATTTAGAGACTTTTGAGCAACTTGATAAATTGTTACGGGATTGCTTTGATTTGCTGGAAGTTAATGGACAATTATTATTGTCTATTAGAGATTATACTATTGCTTTATCTGATACACAAAGATTTATCCACGTTAAAAGCGATGAAAACAGAATTTTGACCTGTATAATTGAATATTATGCTGATAAAATAAAAGTAACTGATTTGTTATACGAAAAAAAGAACGGGATTTGGTCCCAAAAAATAAGTTCGTATGATAAATTGAGAATTCGTATTGATGTTATGCTAAAAGAGGTAGAAAAAATCGGCTTTTCTATGGTTAAAAATGAGAACATTAATGGAATGATTCACTTGATACTAAAGAAATTATAAAAAATACCATACTATTTACAATTTAATCATTACAGGTGGTGAAGATTGTTCCAAGCTTTTTCTCCATCTTCATTTTTTTTATTTCATTCCTTTTCTTACTCCACATCTATAAAACAAATATTTTTTTTCAAATTCAAAACTCCTGACCCCATAAACAAAATAATAGAGTTAGGAGATTTGTCTCGTAAAGAATAATTGAGCAAATTATTCAGAAAAGATATCATTACGAAACGAATTGAGAAGTCTCAAGTTCTGTTTTAGCAATGACTTGTGAGATTTCTCGCTGCGCTTCGAAATGACAAGACTGCGAATTAACAAACAACGAGAGGTAAGGAGTTCTGAAATTAGTAAATTTATCTGCATATCCCAAACATAAGCATAATAAATCAAAAAAATTTATGATATTTAAAGATAATTTTTTATTTTTATAATTCTTTAAATTACAAAATTTTAAAATGAAAAATTATGTTAAAATAATAAATATTTAAAAATGAATACTAAAAGAATTTATCAATTATTTGGTGCTTTGTCATTTTTAGTAACGCTGATAGTTTATTTACTTACTATTCAGCCATCGACGCCTTTCTGGGATTGCGGTGAATTCACTGCTGCTGTAACCTGGCAGCAAATACCACACCCTCCCGGCACTGCACTTTTCGTAATGGTTGGAAAGATTTTCCAACTGATTTTCCCTTTCGGTGATTTAAACTGGCGGGTTAATTTCGTTTCAGTTGTTGCAACGGCATTCTCTGTGTTTTTCCTGTATTTGATTACAGTAAAAGCAATTCAAAACTACCGCACTAAACCAGTAGAAACGATGTATGATGCTCTGCTTGTGTATGGCTCTTCATTTGTCGGTGCTTTAGCATTTTGCTTTAGCGATACTCTATGGTTTAATGGCGTTGAATCTGAAGTTTATGCTGCAACAACAGTTTTTACTGCTTTAGTTGTATATCTGATGATGCGGTGGAACGAAGTTGCTGATGAGCCGGGAAATGAGCGGTATCTTCTGCTAATTTCATACCTTGTAGTGCTTTCAGCAGGTATTCACTTGCTTGCAATTCTAACCATATATTCAGTAGTATTTTTGGTTTATTTCAGGAAATATACTCCTTCAATCAAGGGATTTGTTGTAACAAGCATTGTTTCCCTAGTAGTATTTTTCTTCTTATACCAGGTAGTTGTTATGTGGCTTCCAACTATGCTTGCAGGACATATACCATTTAAAAATGCTGCTGGTGAATATTTAGTTGATAATAGTTTTGCTGTCGCTTTAATCCCATTTTTAGCAATAGCAGCAGCAATATTTCTATTCTATTATGGAATGAAAAATAACCAAATCATAATGAAACTGCTATCTTTTGCATTTTTAATGATGATTCTTGGCTATACTGTTAATTTCCATGTTATTGTTCGCTCAAATGCAAATCCTCCATTAAACGAAAATGAACCAAATACAATACAAAAATTTGTGGATTATGTAGGCAGAGTTCAATATGGTGAATCAAAGTATTGGCCCCGCAGATTCGATGGGCGTGATGAATCGAAAACGTATTATTACGATAAATATGGTAAATGGTATCCACCTGATTACCAAAGAGTAGAAAAGAAAGATGGTTCTGAAGGTTATTCTTTGGAGTTCAATAAAATCAATACTGCAGGTGAACTTAATTATCTTTGGACATATCAGATTAATCATATGTATATTAGATATTTCCTTTGGAATTTCGTTGGAAGAACAAGTGATGTTCAGGATGCCGGGGTAACCTGGTTCAACAAAGGCGATTCAGAGGTAATTAACTTTAAGAACGGATATTCCGATGAATTTCCAATACAATTTTTTGCATTACCATTAATCTTTGGTTTGATAGGATTTTTCTACCATTTCAAACGCGACCGCAAAATGGCATTTATTTATTTAATAATGTTTTTACTTATGGGAGCTCTCGCTGCTATTGCACAAAATCAGCTTGAGCGTCAGCCCAGAGAAAGAGATTATTTCTATACCGGCTCATTTATGGTATTCTGTATGTGGATTGGTATTGGAGTATATTCTATTGGGAAGTTTCTGGAAGAAAAATTAACTAAAAAGAAAAATATTGCATTAGTTGGCTTAGTCGTTCTTGCATCATTAATACTTGTTCCGGTTAATATGGCAGTAGGTGGCTGGAAAATTCACAGCCGTGCTGGCAATTACTTGCCTTTTGATTTTGCATACAACTTGCTGCAAAGCTGCGAAAAAGACGGAATACTATTTACAGTTGGCGATAATGACACATTCCCGTTATGGAATATTCAGGATGTCCTTGGGGTTCGCCGTGATGTTCGTGTAGTAAACCTTTCTCTCGGTGGCACACGTTGGTATATACATCAATTGAAAAATCGTTCACCTTGGGGAGCTAAACCAATACCGCTTTCTTTTACAAATGAAAGCTTAGAAGTTCCTGAAGACGACCCACGTGCTTTGACTTATGATTATACTGACCCAATAAAGCTTTCAATACCAGTATCACGCGATATTTTAGCAAAATATACAAGTGATTCATTAACCTTAAGTCGTGGTAAATTTGAAATAATGTTTATGGGCGACAAAATGGGAGACGAAAATAAATACTTATACCATTTAGCTCATAAATTAGTAAAAGATATTATTGAAGTAACTAAATTTGAGAGACCAGTTTATTTCTCAATTACTGCGGGTTCTGATGCTTATAAATATGGTTTGGGACGCTATATTAGAAATGAAGGAATGGTTTTGAGAGTATGCCCGGTTGATATGGCTGTTCAAAAAGACCAGGGATTTGATGTCGATATTATGTCTGACTGCCTCTTGAATAATGTTGATAACACTGACAGCTATAAAACTGAGCCGCATTATGGTTTCAAGTTCCGTAATCTTGCAAATCCAGATGTTTACTATGATGAAGTTCATCGCAGGTATTTAGACAGCTATCGTCAAACATATTTGAATTTTGCTACATATAATCTTCAAACAAAGAATGACACATCAAAAGCAGTTGCTTTACTCAACAAGATGAATGAAAGCATCTCAACTTCTATGTTCCCATTGATGTATGACGAAGAAATGCAGATAGCCCGACTTTATTATGATGCAGGCAACATTGAAAAAGCTAAGGAATATGCCCAACTTTGTGTTAATACCGTAAACAAAATTAACAGCAATGAAGCTTTACGTGGTGGTAGAGTACACTCTCTTTATGACGAAATAACAGGAAGAAGCGGTGAAGGTACTTTTAAATCAGCGGCTTATGCTTATAAGATTTTGAACGATTATCAGAAATCCCGCGATATGCTTATGCAACTTTATAATTATATCCGCACATATACTCAAAACGGTGCTGACCAGCAGAAATTCAAGGAAGTAGAAAGAAATATCTACGAAACTATGGGAATGCTTAGAGATATTGACTACGATGAAATAGAATATTTGCAGAAAACTGCTGGAAATGAAAAAGCAATCGAAGCTGCTAAAGCAAGATTAGAGGAATACAAAAAGAATCCAGACCCGTATCTCGGCTCAATGACGATTCATATTGAATCAAAGTTAAATCAGTTGCAGGGAAAGACAGAAGATACTACTGAAGCGAAACAATGAAGCCATATTTATCGCTAATTTTTCCGGCATATAATGAAGAATTTAGGATTTCTAAATCTTTAGATACTGCTTTTGAATACTTATCAAAACAGAACTATAGTTTTGAAGTTATAGTTGTTGATGATGGTTCAAAAGATAAGACAGTTGAAGTTGTAAGCCGATTGAATTACGATATAAAAATAATAAAACAACCCAGAAATCTCGGGAAAGGTGCCGCAGTGCGTAGAGGAATGCTCGAAGCAGGCGGCACCTACCGCGTTTTCTCTGATTCTGACCTTTCAACCCCGATTTACGAACTGCAAAAGCTCTTGAAATTACTTGAAAATTCAACCGATGTCTGCATTGGCTCAAGAGGAATTGATAATTCTTTAATCAAAGAGCATCAGCCATTTTACCGCGAATTTATGGGACGCTTCTTTAATCAAATCGTTCAGTTTTATCTGCTTAAAGGAATTAAAGATACTCAATGCGGATTTAAGGGCTTTAAAGAAAAAGCAGCAATTAATATTTTTTCAAAAGCAACTCTTGATGGCTTCAGTTTTGATGTGGAAATCCTTTTCCTTGCACGGAAGCTTGACTATAAAATTGAAGAAGTTGCAGTAGAATGGTTCAATGACGACCGCACTAAAGTTGACCCAATAAAAGACTCTGCTCGTATGTTTTTCGAGCTAATCAAAATAAAAAGACTGCATAAAGGAAATTCAAAAACCAGTCATAAAGTAACGAAGTGATGAATTTAGTTACTTCTTAATTACCAATTTGTCTTGCCATTCTAACGAATATCAAAATCCATCTTTTTATGTCATTTCGAACCCTAAAATGAAGTAAGAAC
This sequence comes from Kapaibacterium sp. (SeqCode), assembly GCA_036759045.1. Classification (GTDB taxonomy): domain Bacteria; phylum Bacteroidota; class Ignavibacteria; order Kapaibacteriales; family UBA2268; genus JAAYJM01. The sequence goes on from DAIOVK010000212.1 coordinate 5,785, forward strand.
TTTATTTAAATGGAGATGACATAAGTTTACCCTGTCATTCTGAAGCGCAGCGAAGAATCCAGAAAATTTT
>DAIOVK010000213.1:0-5847 GCA_036759045.1 Kapaibacterium sp. (SeqCode)
AATGCCCACATAACCAGATGGAGCAATTGTCATACGTTCTTTGTCTCTGTCCGCATCTCCAGAATATGTAGTTGCAAACCTAATATTGCCTTCTGTATTTCTTGTAGTTAAAATAATATCATTTGCAAATTTATCAGCTTTTAAAACTACATCGAAAAGTGAACCTATTGTGCTATATTCAGAAATATAGTCGGGCGTTAATAATGAAAGGTATCCGCTGTAATTACTTCCGGAATGTGTGCTATAAGTTAATTGTATAGCAGCTTGTGGGCAGGAATAATAATCGTCCCAACTTTGAATGTGAAGGGGCTTATCTGGCGAAGTTGTTTGAATACCAACAAATCCGGTATTAGGATTTAATGGAAATACATTATAGCATTGTTGTGCTATTGTTGTAAAATTACAAAAAAAAGGAAGTAAGAATAAAAACAAAAAAATCATATTTTTTGCTATTCTTGGAACAATTATTTGGTTAAATTTACGCATATTGCATATTGCATATTGCATATTGCATATTGCCGCTTTTTTGAGACTTTTTGCTCATAAAATATCCTATTAAATTTTTGTGAAAAACTACACTGTTAATTTACAAAATATTTTTAATTTTCCAAATATTTTTTTTATATTTTTTTAATTATGAACAAATAAATAATTTTTATTATCCTTTTGTAATTTCCTACATATTTTTTTTATCTACTTAGTATGAAATACATAATTCATCAAAAAAAAATCCTTCCCAAGTTCAACTTGGGAAGGAGGAGTTGTGAATTTAAAATAATTCCAAGTCATACGAACAACTTGCTGAAGGTATGGCTTATAATACAGAATTTAAAGCAGTTAAGAATGAATTTATTTATTTACAAAATAATAATTATATATTTGTCGCTTCGCCCCAAGCAGCTGCCGATGCTTCCATAATCGCCTCATTCAGCGTAGGATGTGGATGAATAGTTTTGAAAATTGTTTTTGCAGTTGCTTCAAGAGAGCGGGCAAGAGTAACTTCGCCTATCATTTCTGTAACTTCGGGACCAATTAGGTGGGCACCAAGAAGTTCGCCATGCTTTGCATCAAAAACCATTTTAGCAAAGCCAACAGCTTCGCCGATTGCGTGTGCTTTTCCGCTTGCTGTAAATGGGAATTTACCTACTTTAACTTCGTAGCCGGCTTCTTTTGCTTTTTGTTCTGTCAAACCGACGCTTGCAACTTGTGGCTGGCAGTAAGTGCAGCCGGGAATATTTTTATAATCTATTGGTTGAACTTTATGTCCTGCAATAAATTCTGCTGCCAGCACTCCTTCTGCTGATGCTTTGTGGGCAAGCCAAGGCGGTCCGGCTATATCGCCGATTGCAAATATATTATCTACGTTTGTTCTCATAAACTTATCAACTTTAATAAAGTTTCTTTCTGTTGCAATCCCGAGATTTTCCAATCCAATATTTTCTAAATTTGCCTGAATACCAATAGCATTCAAAGCATAATCTGCTTTAATTTCCTCTTCTGTTCCGTCTTTTTTCTGAATTTTTACAACCACTTCTTCGCCAACAGTTTTTGCACTTAAAACTCTTGTTGAAGTTAGTAAAGAAATACCTGCTTTTTTATAATGACGTGAAAGTTCCTGAGAAACATCTGTATCTTCAATTGGCAGAATTCTATCCAACATTTCGATAATTGTAACTTTAGCACCATAAGCATTGAAGAAATAAGCAAATTCAACTCCAATTGCGCCGGCTCCCATTATTAATATGCTTTTAGGGGCTTCTGGAATAACCATTGCTTCTTTGCTTGTAATAACTCTTTTTCTATCAACTTCAATTCCGTCAAACATACGTGGACGGGATCCTGTTGCAATTATAATGTTCTTTGGATTAATTTCGTCTGTTTGCTCGCCATTATCGTCAAATACCTGAATTAAGTTTTTGTTGCTTATTTTGCCAGTTCCTTTGACGTGTTTGACTTTATACTTTTTGAAAAGAAATCCGATACCATTCGACATTTTACTTGCAACGTCCCTGCTTCTTTTAATAACCTTAGAAAAATCATAAGTAAAATCTTTAATATCGAAACCAAAATCTGCTGAATGTTTAATAAAGTTCATATATTCAGCATTTTTAAGAAGTGCTTTTGTGGGAATGCAGCCCCAGTTAAGGCAAACACCACCGAGGTTTTCTTTTTCTACGCAAATTGTATCAAGTCCGAGCTGTGTTGCTCTTATTGCGGCAACGTATCCACCTGGTCCTGAACCGATAACGACTAAATCACAATTATGAGTATTCATTTAAATCTCCTATTTTATTTATAATTTACAAACCTTATTCTCTTTTATAATAAGATTACAAATTTAAAAAAAAATAGTTTCTTTTTGAAATTATATATAGAGAGGAGTTCTAAAATTTTCATTTTGAGATGAATATAAACGAAGATTTTTCCTTTTTGAGAAAAGAAATTAATAAGTAGCAAGCCATACAATCAGCGAAGTTTTTCGTAGGGCTTATTTTTACAATTACTAAGGTGAGTTCGTAAAATTTCAGAACTCCTTACCCCATAACGAAAATAAATAAGTTAGGAGATTTGCCTCGTAAAGAATAATTTCGCTTTTTATCTCCATAATAAATTATGGAGTTACTATAAGATTTAGAATAACTCCCAAATTTATTTGGGAGTTATGTGTTTACTGCTATGTTTTTATAAACCTCATAAATATATTAATTGCAAAATAACAAACTACGAGGCATCAAGAGTTCTGAATATAATACTTCAAAATTCTTTTACAACTATTTTTCCTAATATTCGTTTAATTCAATTAATTTTGTAATAATAAAAATCACTTTTTAAGATTTATCTAAAATAGTTGATTTAGAGTAAATTGAATTTTTAACAATAAATACAAAAAAAATGGGCGAATTTACATATTGGTTAGAATTTAGCATTTTTGTTATTTTTCTTCTTGCATTGGATTTGTTGGTTTTCAACAAGAAAGAACATGAAATTAAAATCAAGGAAGCATTGCTTTGGTCTGCATTTTGGATACTTCTTGGTTTAGGATTTGGAGTCTTCGTTTATTATATAAAAGGAACAGAAAGTGCTTTGCAGTATTTTTCAGCATATTTTATTGAAAAATCGTTAAGCGTCGATAATCTTTTTGTATTTCTGATGATTTTTACCTACTTTAAAGTTCCGGGGAAGTATCAGCACAGGACATTGTTTTGGGGAATTATTGGTGCGTTGGTGATGAGATTTGTCTTTATCTTTGCCGGTGTTAAACTAATTGAAGCATTTGACTGGATTCTTTACATTTTTGGTTTGATGCTTATTTATTCAGGTTATAAAATCGTTAAGGAAAAAGATAAGGAGCTTCATCCTGAAAAGAACCCTATTATTAAAGCATTTAAAAAGATTATGCCTGTTACCGACAATTTTGTTGAAGGTAATTTTTTTAAAAGAATAGATAAAAGATTATTTGCCACTCCTTTGTTTATCGTTCTTCTTGTTATTGAATCAAGCGATATAATGTTTGCAATAGATTCAATCCCGGCTGTCCTTGCGATTTCTCAGGATATGTTTATTATATATACTTCAAATATAATGGCTATTCTTGGATTAAGGGCGCTCTATTTTGCAATTGCTGTCGTAATGAAGTACTTTAAGTATTTAAATTACGGGCTTTCGATTATTCTCGTTTTTGTTGGTATAAAGATGATGCTGCAACACTTTTATCATATTCCGGTTGAAATCTCTTTGCTTTTTGTAGGATTAACTTTAGCTGTAACTATGATTATATCTGTAATCGTAAGCAAAAAAGAAATGAAAAATAATTGATAATTGATTAATTTAGGTAAACGTATTTCAGTACAAGACAGTTCTGAGTTTATAAAGATATATCATTTTTTTGCAGAAACTATAAAAACAGAAAGATATTTTTTTATTAATTTAAATCATTAACAATTAACAATTAACAATTAATCATTAATCATTTAACTCTCAGTCCTTTACCAGTTTTATTAATCATACCTTTTTTCTTTAGTTCAGAAAAGGAAGCATCAAGGACGGCATTCAAGAAAGTAATACTTTTATTTGGTGAATAATCTTTAGAAATTTCGATAATTTCGTTCATAGTAACTTTTGGTGGGATAGTATCAAAATGTATAAGTTCACTTATACCCATAAGAATAAGGGTTCTGTCAATTATAGGAATACGGTTTAATTCCCAGTTTTTAGCATATTTGAGCATAAGTTCATACGCATATTTTTTTTCCTGCATACAAAATCGAATTAGCTGTTTAGCGAATTCCACTTCATCTTTTTTCCAAACAATCGGAATATCACTTTCATACTCAAGAATTTCATCAGGTGTAAGCAGTTTGTCAGCAGGTATTTCTTCTTCTTCAAATTTAAATTCCCGGACAAAAATATGAGCAAACAAGAAATCTAATGGTTCCTGAGAGACTTCATAAACCGCTAAGACTTGCATTACTTTTTCTCTTGCTAAATGTCGGTTGCCACGTATTTTTTTCGTTTTACTTAATGGAAATTTTTCTGTTGTTCCCAAACTATTATCCATTTTATTCCATTTTATTTAAAAAATGATATATATATTTATGCAATTTAAAACATTTATAGTAAATAGAAAACACTTTTATTTTCAATTATTATCATTTTTCATTTTGATTATTCATTTTTTTTTTCAATATTGAGTTTTTAAATAAAATCAATGGGAAATTTATGATTTTAAATACAAAAGTAGAAGAAATAATGACAAGAGAAGTTTTCTCTGTCGAACTTGAGGATACAATACACAAAGCAGACGAAATCATTCGGGAAGAGAAAGTAAAGCAAGTGCCTGTTCTCGAAAATAATAAATTAGTTGGCTTAATCACTGAGCGGACTTTAATGGAATATACATTAAGGCAGCTCTACGATTTTGATGACGAATACGGAGAAATTGGATTTAATAAGATAAATGATTTCCAAGATGTAATGGCAAAAAATGTTAGAATAATATACCCCGAAGATAGTTTGCATAAAGCTCTTGAATTGATGTCAAAATATAAACTCGACTACCTGCCCGTTGTTGACTGGCAGAATAATCTTGTTGGTATATTAACTTCTAATGATTTATTGCTCTTTTTTAGAAACAAACTGTCATAAAAGTAATGTATTCAAATCTTAGCTCTGCTGCTGTTTTCGGAATATCCGCATTTCTTGTTGAAATCGAAACCCATTTAGACAATGGCTTGCCTAATTTTATGATTGTAGGTCTGCCGGACTCAGCAGTAAAAGAATCGCGTGAAAGAGTTACAGCTGCTATTAAAAACTCTGATTTTATTTTTCCTGCAAAAAAGATTACCATTAACCTTGCACCAGCCGATATCCGCAAGGAAGGAAGCAGTTTCGATTTGCCTATTGCTCTCGGCGTCCTCTGCGCTATGGGAATAATCGAAAATGATTCATTAAAAGATACTCTCTTCCTTGGTGAATTGGCTCTTGACGGCTCACTGCGTCCAATTCACGGCGCTCTTTCAATCGCAGTGGAAGCAAAAAAGAATAATATTAAAAGAGTTTTATTACCTAAACAAAACGCTGATGAAGCTGCTCTTGTCGATGGACTTGAAGTAATTCCTGTTGAAACTCTCGCAGAAGCCAATGCTTTCCTCAATAATGAAAAAAGAATTGAACCACTCATTGTGGATATTAAATCATTATTTGAAGAAAATCAGAAAAATTATGCATTTAATTTTACCGATGTAAAAGGAAATGAAAACGTTAAGCGTTCGCTGGAAGTTGCTGCTGCAGGTGGTCACAACGTTTTAATGATAGGACCGCCCGGCTCTGGTAAAACTATGCTTGCAA
>DAIOVK010000214.1:0-5845 GCA_036759045.1 Kapaibacterium sp. (SeqCode)
ACGCAAGCCAACAGCGCGCAAACGATAAACTGATTTGCTGCCCGCATAACAGCTCATTTCATTTACTTCAGATGGCTATTCTAAAGGAAATGATGTGTATTACTGCATTGATTTTCAGAATGTTAAACCATCTCTTCTTTTGCCTGTTAATGCTGTTGCTTTAAGTGATGAAACAATATTCTTCACTTGTGAGCCAATTTACACTGCAAAGAAATATGAGCTTCAAATTTCCACTGACCGGCAGTTTAACAATTTATTTCTCGATACTTTATTTGAACAAAATTCAATTGCTTTAACAGGATTTCAAAGTAACATAAGTCAGTATTACTGGCGTATTCGTGCTAATGATTCTGTTAATAATTGCCTCTGGTCTGATGTTTGGAAATTTGCATTTGTAAAAGGTATGTTTAAAGGAGGGGCTGCTGATGGATATATGAAACAAAATACTCCTTTTTACTGCATCAATTTTGTTAGATATACTCCTAAGATTCTACTACCTAAAGATTTATCCATATTTAACAATTCTTCTGTTAATTTTAGCTGGGAGCAAATATATACTGCTAAAACCTATCAACTGCAAATTGCTGAAGATGCTGAATTCAGCAATCTGGCTTTTGACACTACAATAACTAATAATACTATACTAATTAACGACTTGCAAAGTAATGTAGATATATATTACTGGCGAATTCGTGCTAATGATTCTTCAAGTAATTGCCTCTGGTCTGAAGTTAGAAAATTTGGAATTGTTAAGGGTATGTTTAAAGGTGGAGCTGCTGACGGTTACTCAAGTTCAATTTGTGATAACAGTGAACCAAACAACTATTCACCTAATCTGATTTCTCCTCTAAATCTGGAAATAATTACCACAATTTTTCCGTATTTTGATTGGGAATATATTTGGAATGCAAGTTCATACCATTTCCAAATAGCACAAGATGACGGCTTTTCAGATATTTTAGTAAATAATGAAAATTTAATTAATTCAGATTTTCAACTGAATAATACCATTTTAGTAATTGGAAATACTTATTATTGGCGAGTTCGGACTTTAAAAAATAGTCAATATAGCATTTGGAGTGATGTATGGAGCTTTTCGATTGAAAGTAGGGAGTTACTTTCGAAACCACAAGAATATGCTAAATCATTTATTATTAATTATGCTAATCCAAATCATTATTTGAATAATGAAGTTCTTGTTAGAGATGATGTTGCTTCTTTAAAGTCAAATTCAATTTATAACAGAATTAGTTTAAATGAAGGATGGAATGATATTTCATTTAGTATTGTTCCGGTAAACAACAATTTAAACTCAATTTTTAAAACTATTTCTGAAAAAATCTTGTTAATTAAAAATGATAAAGGAAAAATATTTGCACCGAAGTGGGGACTTAATCAAATAGGGGAGATGAACTACTTGAATGGTTATCAGATTCAAGTTCAGGAAGATTGTAGTTTATTGATTTTTGGTGATGACATAAAATCTAAAGAGATTTATTTATCAAAGGGTTGGAATCTACTTCCTATTTTATCTGAAAAGCCAATTAAAATAGAATTATTAAAAGAACGATTAGGTGATAATTTAATTAAAATAAAAGATTTGGGAAGTTCAATCTTTAATAATAATTCAAATGGAATATTTGAGTTATTACCCAATAAGGCATATTGGATTTATGTGAAATCAGATAGCAGTATTAAATTCCCATAAAATCTTCTTTATCTCCTTCCCAAGTTCAACTTGGGAAGGAGGAGTTTTTTAAGTTTTACTTTAATAACTCACTTTACGCATTCCCCTCTTGAGAGGGCTTTTCATTACCCACATTTTTAAAACGTGCTGTTATTCTACTTATCCCGTTAGGGATTTGATATTTGTAACAATGTCTTTTGAGGTGCCTTTTTATTCCGTAGGAATTAAATATTTAGTTACTTTTTTATATATAATCCCTACGGGATAAGCACAGTCAAGGGTTTTTCTTGTTACAAATATATAATTCCTACGGAATAAATTTTATAAGAAAAAATTATGTCTATTTCTAATTATAAGAACTATACTTATGGGTAATGAATAGCTCAAGAGGGGAATAAGAGAAGTGGATAAAAAAAATGTTTCAACATGACACTTTTTCATTTCTCAAAAGAGGAATTGCGTAAGGTGAGTTATATAACAAAAAATTAATATCCTATTACTATTTCCCAACTTTCTTCATTAGTTCCTTAACCTGTTCCAAATCGGCTTTATTGATTAGAGTTGAGTTTTGAACTTCTTTCGATTCGATTAATAGTTTGGCATCAGTGAATTTTTTTTCAGTTAACAGTGAAACAGCAAGTATGAATTTTTTAAAACCTTCGCGATTTTCGTCTTCACTTGTAAAATTGAGGTATCTTCGTAAATCAACAAGATTCCCTTCTTTTAAAAAGATTTGTCCCAAACGAATGCGGATAATTTCCTTTTGCTGTTCAGACAAATCAATTGAATTGTAGATATTTTGAAAGATTTCTTTTGCTTTCGTCAGATTGGATGCAGCAAATTCTGTTTCGGCGAGATGATAAAGCGTGAAATCGTCTTTTTCGTTTAAAGCCAATTCTTGCTCAAGAAGTTGCTTGTTCCGTTCAATTTTTTCTTGACTAAATTTGGAATAACCAAAATGGTTAATTAAAATATCTGATTCAGCAATAGAAAAACCAGCAATTTCAATAGATTCGCGGATTTGCTCGTGAATACGTCCGGAGAAAAAGATTTTTGGTTCATTCCTGAAAAGCCGTGTATATCTATGCTGAAGTATTTGACTGTCTTCCTGAATAGTCAATCTGTTTTGAATTATCAGATTAATTCCACCAATATTTTCATTTTCAAGCAGATATGCCTGATTAATGAAAGAGTCAAGAACTAATTCCTCGTCAGCATCGAGCGAAAGAATCCAGGGACGGCGCGCAAATTGAATTGCATAATTCCTTGCGTCCGAAAAGCTGTCGTTCCACTTGAAAAAATGCAATTCGCAGCCAAAGGAAGCAGCTATAGAGCAGGTTCTGTCGCTTGAACCAGTATCTACAACTACTATTTGACTGCAAATTGATTTAATAGAATTTAAAGCGGTTAGCAAATTGTGTTCTTCATCTTTCACAATAAGGGTAACCGTTAATAATTCTTTGATTTTATTATATTTATTTGACATAATCCAAAAGTATTTCAGAAATATCTTTTACCTGAATATTATCAATTAAATCTTTTGCTTTCACTCCGTCAGTAACCATAGTCAAACAGAACGGGCAGTTGAGAGCAATTGTTTTTGTATGTAAATCAAGTAGTTCTTCAGTTCTTTCAATGTTGATTCGCTTGCCATCAGTTTCTTCGAGGAACATTTGTCCGCCACCGGCACCACAGCAAAAGCCCTTATCACCAGACCGTTTTGGTTCTAAAATGCGGATACCTTCAATTGCTTCCAAAACAGCCCTTGGCTCTTTATAAACGTTATTATATCTGCCGAGATAACAGGAATCGTGATAAGCAATATCGCGAACAGAAAATTCTTCTGTTTTTAGCTTTAATTTCTTTGTTTTGATTAACTCGTTAATGAATTGGGAATGATGCATTACTTCAAATTCAGCACCAAAGAGCGGATATTCGTTTTTAAATGTATTGAAGCAGTGAGGACAGAAAGTAACAATTTTCTTTACGTTATAGCGATTTAGCGTTTCAATATTAGTTTTAATCAGCATATCAGCCAGATACTCGTTACCGGCACGGCGTGCAACATCTCCGTTGCACATTTCTTCGCTGCCAAGAATAGCAAAATCAACCTTTGCAGCTTGCATAATTTTAGCAAAAGCTTGAGTAACCTTCTTTGCTCTATCATCGAAACTTCCGGCGCAGCCAACCCAAAAGAGTATGTCAAATTGTGGATTTTCAGCAGCTATTTTTATATCCATACCTTCAGCCCAATCAGCTCTTTCAGCTGGCGAAAATGCCCAAGGAGAACCATTGTTTTCCAAATTTGCAAAACTGGTTTGCAAAAGTGAAGGAAAATTCGATTCCATCATAACAAGAGAGCGGCGCATATCGACAATTGCTGGCACGTGTTCATTCATCACTGGACATTCTTGCATACATGCACCACAGGTAGTGCATTGCCAAAGTGCCTCTATCTTTTCGTAATCGCCGATAAATTTCTTTTCTGTTTCAGAAGGCTGCTCTTCAGTTGTTTTTTTATTATTTAATAATTTTGTTTTGTCATCTAAGCGTTTACGCATTTCAACCATAATTTCACGCGGGTCAAGTACTTTACCCGTAGTATTTGCTGGACAAACGCTTGTGCATCTTCCGCAGTGGGTACAAGTTAAGCTGTCTAATAAGTTTTTCCATGTAAAATCTTCAATATCAACTACTCCAAACTTTTCAACTCCTTCTTTTTCAAAATCAATAGGTTTCAGTTTATTGACAGGCGTTAATGAAGAAAAGTAAACGTTAGGAATTGAAGTATAAACGTGGAAATGCTTAGAAAAAGGCAAATAATTCATAAAGTAAAAAATTACAAGTATGTGCAGCCACCAAGAAATTTTATAAAAAGTATAAATGCTTTCGACTGGAATAATACCTGCTAGAATAGAACCAATCGGATAAACTCCCCAGCTATGCTCATTCAAAATACTTAAACTCGCATTATGGAAAAGTAGTGCTGTTACGATTACAAAAATTGAAGCCAGAACTATAGCAGCATCTTTTTTCTCATCTGCATCACCTTGCAACCTTTTCACTTTAAATACGAAGCGGCGTAAAAATGAAAAAATGATTGCAAAAACTATTCCCAGACAGAATAAATCTGTTAAAATTGTAATGGCAGAGTAAACAGGTCCCAAGAAATTATATGAAAAACTTGAGAAAATTCCTTGAAAAACTGCTTCTGATGCAGAGAAAAGAAGAACAAGAAAACCCCAAAAAATGCAAACGTGAAGTAATCCGGCTGGTTGTTCTCTTAAAATTTTTGATTGTGCAATAGCAACTTTGAAGGTATGTTTTAAACGCTCGTAAGGTTTGTTGAATCTATTTTCAGGTTGGGCTAATTTTAAATAAGCCAAGCGTTTTCGTAAATTTGTAACTAACAGTAAAATAGCTGTTAGAAATATTATTATAAAGATTAGTTGTTCCATAGCTTTCTTCTTATTTTTTAACTTTTGAATAAATTTATCGAATATTTATTTTCATTATTTGTCAAATCATTTATAATTGTGTTGTTACCATTGTTCTTTAAATAGAACTTTTGGCTATATTGATAATTAATTACTCCATTGTTTTTAATTCTATCTAAAATCATATTGTAATATTCTTTATGAATTTCACAACTAATGAAATTTCTTTTTAATTGCTTACATAAAATAATTTCAGAACCACTGCCACCAAATAAAATAAAAACATCATCATTTTCCTGAGTGCAAGATTTAATGAGCATTTCAACTAAAGGAAGAGGTATCTGGCAAGAATGAAATGTTTTGTCTTTTGATACATTTTTTACTAAATCGAAATAAAACCAGCTATATGGCATTCTACCTTTATGCCCCTGTTCCATTCTTTGAATTATTCTTTTGTCGTTCGGATTTAAATATGGTTGAGCTACGTTATCCTTATAAAAATTATTATTTTTTGATTTCGTTGCATGAATTATGGAACGATGAGCCGTTGTAAATCTTTTTGGAGTATGACCTACGTTTGTATTGTAAATCCATACATAATCCTGAACGTCAAAAGCATTTTCATCTAAATACTTAACACGTAAGTATGCATTCTGCTTAGGATAATTAATCATAAAAAGATTTCCAGTAGGTTTTAAAACTCTCAAACATTCGCTTGTCA
>DAIOVK010000215.1:0-5014 GCA_036759045.1 Kapaibacterium sp. (SeqCode)
CTTGCTTTCCCAAGATGGATTCTGGCATACGCCAGAATGACAAGAAAAGATGTCACTGGTAACGAAACGAAGAATCCAGAAAATCTATATTAAAAGCACTTTTTTCTGGGTTCTTCGCTACGCTCAGAATGGCAATTTTATACTCCTCTAAAATGCCCTTCAGTTAAAATAATATAACCTATTAGAAATAATATACTTTAGCAGAAAAATGATAAACTTTATAAAATAACCTTCTTAGTTTGTTTTAGATATATTTATTTATTAGATTTGTGGAAATTAAGTTGTATTTATTTCCCTTACAAAGTTAAAAGAAGGAGAGGAAACAAATAAACAAACAAACAAATAAACAAATAAATATGAAATTTCAACCCACAATTATTATAAATTTTTGTAAAAAGTTATGGAACCTTTAAAACATTACCATTTAAACATTGTAATAGTTCTCATTGCTATGTTTTTTGCAAACAATCTAAAAGCGGAGCAAATTACATTGCTCGAAAATGCAAGCACTTCTATGGAGCTAATAGAAAGTTCTTATGACCATTTAATAATTCAAAATACTCTTGCTGATTTTGAATATTTCGAAGTAAATACTCCACTTGGAATGTTTACTGAACTTTTTGTTTCGGGCTATGGAAAACCAGAAAAGCAGGGCGGACCCAAACTGCCCGTTTTGCGTAAACTGATTGAAATTCCTCTGGGAGCAACTATCCAAACAAATGTGATTAGCTCTGCGTATGATGAATACACTTTAGAAGAATTGGGCTTGCAGTATCCAATTTTACCAGACCAGCCACCTGCAATTAAAAGCAATCCCGAACCGCCGGAATTTGTATATAATAATCGTTTTTATACTCGTAACGAATTTTTATTCGATGAACTTGTAAAAGTTGATGAAATGGGAATTTTGCGTAGCTCTCGGCTTGCAAACCTTTGCATTTCGCCAATACAATACAATCCAGTAACACAAACCTTACGATTTTATACAAATTTGCAGGTTGAAGTTATATTCAATAATCCTGATATCCAGGCGACCAACGATTTAAAAGCAAGAACAAATTCTTACTTTTACGATGGCACTTTCAAACAGATCTTGAATTATAAACCGGTCCAAACACGAGATTATTTAACCAAATATCCAGTTAAGTATGTAATAGTTTCTGACCCAATGTTTCAAACTACTTTGCAGCCATTTATTCAGTGGAAAACCCGCAAAGGATTCAAAGTAATTGAGGCATATACGAATAACCCGGCAGTAGGCACAACAACAACATCAATTAAAGCATATTTGCAAGGACTTTACAATGCCGGAACAGCAACAGACCCAGCCCCTTCATTTGTTCTCTTCGTTGGTGATGTTGCTCAAATTCCAGCCTGGCAGGGCAGCGGACACGTAACTGATTTAAAATATTGCGAATATACAAACGATAATTTCCCTGAAATTTATTATGGTCGCTTTTCGGCGACAAATACAACTCAGTTACTTCCTCAAATCAACAAGACCTTACTTTACGAACAGTATTTGTTTCCGGACCCGACTTATTTGAATGAAGTCGTTATGGTAGCAGGTATGGACAGTAATTTTGGTCCTACACATGCAAACGGACAAATGAACTATGGAACAACTTATTACTTCAATGCTGCCCATGGTTTGCTTTCTAATACTTATTTATATCCAAATTCTGGCAGTCAGGCAGCAGCAATCATTCAAAATGTAAGCGATGGAGTTGGTTTTGCAAATTATACTGCCCATTGCGGTTCTTCAGGTTGGAGCGACCCAAGTTTTTCGAATTCAAATGTTCCAGGTTTACAAAATTTAAATAAGTATCCGACAATGATAGGAAATTGCTGTCAAAGCAATAAATTTGAGGAATCTTCCTGCTTCGGAGAAACTCTTTTAAGAGCTAATGGCAAGGGGGCAGTTGCGTATATCGGTGCTTCTGACTATACCTATTGGGACGAAGACTTTTACTGGAGTGTCGGAGTTGGAACAATTTCCGCAAATCCAACTTATGCCGGAACTACTCTTGGTGCGTATGATAAAATGTTTCACGAGAACGGAGAAGCTTATATTAACTGGTATGTAACCCAAGCTCAAATCATTTTCGGCGGGAATATAGCCGTAACTCAAGGTTCGCCTTCTATGTCTCAGTATTACTGGGAAATCTATCACGTAATGGGCGACCCATCGCTTGTTACTTTCTTTTCTGAAGCACCTGTTTCAAATACAACTTATCCTCCTTCTATAACACTTGGAAGTAGTGAGTTTACTGTAAATACAGAACCTTATGGCTACGCTGCAATTACAAAAGACGGGGTGCTTCACGGTGCTGCTCTTGCCGATTCAAATGGCGTTGCTCAAATTAATTTAATTCCAATTCTTGAGCCCGGCAATGCTGTAATTGTTGTTACAAATCAAAATGTTCAGCCATTTATCGATACTATTCCCGCTATTTATCCAGATGAAATTAAGGTTGTTTATTTTAACCATACCATTAACGATTTAAATGGAAATCCAGTTGAGCAAACTGCAAACGGCGATTCTCTTTTGCTTTCTTTAGCTGTAAAAAATGTCGGCTACGACTCCACAAGAACAGATTCAGTTGTTATTGTAATCAGCTCTAACAGCCCATACATTACAATAAGTGATAATACAGAAAATTTTGGTATTATACTGCCTAATCAGGTTTTAAGTATTTCTAATGGTTTTGCATTCGAGGTTTCAAACTGGACTCCAAACGAACACATTGCAGAATTTACAGTAACTGCATACATAAATGATACTACTTTTTGGGAAAGCACATTTTCTGTGGTTATTTCTGCACCCGATTTAAATCTAAAGAATATTTCAGTTTTAGACCCAAATGGTAATAATAATGGTAGATTAGACCCCGGCGAAACAGCCCAACTATCAGTTACAATTAAAAACCAAGGTGATGCTATTGCAAACAATGTAACTGCAACATTAAACAGCTCAAGCGAATTTGTTACAATTCAGGGAAATCCCAAAAGCTTTGGTAATATTGAAGTTGGTAGCCAAGGAAATAATACTTTTGATATAATTATAGCTGAAGATGCTCCTTTAGGAACTGTAATTAATATGGAATTAGATATTTATTTAGACGGGGAATTTGTTAAACAGGAATTCCAGTTGTTAGTAATTGGGCAGGTGTCTGCTCTTATAATTGCAAAAGATAACGATATAAATACTTTACAAAATGTCCAAAGTGCATTTGAGGGTTTTGGTATTGATTTCCTAATGACATCAGATTTTCCAGCAAATTTAATATCCTATAAATCAATTTTTGTTCTGCTCGGTATGACTCCAACTAATTATATTTTAACAGAAGAAGATGGAAATATTTTAGCAGATTATTTATATAATGGTGGAAATCTATATATGGAAGGTGGGGATACTTGGGCATTCGATGCTCAGCGAGCCGTCCACCCGATGTTTAAAATCTCTGGTCTTTCTGACGGACAATCCGATTTAAGCACAATAGCAGGTCAAAACAATGCTTTTACTTATGATATGAGTTTTACCTATTCCGGAAATAATAGCTATGCAGACAGATTAGCTGCAATTTCACCTGCTTTTGTGATTTTTAAAAATTCATCACCAAGCTATACCTGTGCTGTTGCATATAATTCAGGGACATATAAAACAATTGGCTCTTCTTTCCAGTTCGGTGGCTTAAATAATGGCACTTCACCTTCAACTCGAATTGAATTGCTCTCTGAATATCTTCAGTTTTTTGAAGTTATACCAAAAAATTCTTTGACAATTGAATTGCCAAATTCCTGGAAAATGATTTCAAGTAATGTGTTGCCGAAAAATCAAAGTATTGAAAATATTATGTCGGAAGTTGATGATAACCTTAGAATTATGAAAAACAGTTATGGTAAAATCTACATTCCGACTTATAATATCAATACTATAGTAAATTGGGACATAAAACACGGGTATAATTTATATATGACTGAAGAATCGACATTAATCATAGAAGGAAGAGATGTTAACCCATTAACTACTCCAATTGAGTTTTTACCCGGCTGGCATATGTTTTCGTATTTAAGAAATTCTCCGATGAGCGTTCAAACCGCTTTAGCTCCGGTTACTAATGATTTTTTGATAGTAAAAAGTGAAACAGGTATGTATGTACCCTCTTATGGTATTAATACTCTCGGCAATATGCAGCCCGGAAAAGGTTATTACATTTATGTTTTAAATAATACTACACTTACATATCCGGCAAATTCAAGTTACAAAGCAGTTGAAGGTCAAGATTATTTCAATGACAAACACATTAATCTCGGAACCGGTAACACAATGTCGCTTATTTTGAAGGCAGAAGATATTAAGGAAGGAACAGAAATCTTTGCAAAAGATAACGAAAACAATGTTTATGGTAACGGATTCGTTCGAAATGGAAAGGCAGCTCTCCTGATTTGGGGAGATGATGAATTTAGTGATGGAAAAAATGGTTTTAATTCAAACGAAGCAATTAATCTTTTTGCTAAAAATGAGTTCTTAAATATTAATTCAACTAATGATTTGATTGAGCAAACCGGAGCCGACTATATTTCCTATAAAACTGATGGTTTAGCTTATGCAGAAATAATTGAAAAGCAAAGCAATTCAGATAATCTGCTTTGTTTCCCACAGCCTGCAAAGGAAACTGTAAATATTTCTTTTAATTTGGAAAACGAAACAAATGTTAGTTTAGATATTTTATCAACAAATGGCAGTTTAATAAAGAGGATAAATCTTGGAAATATCTCTGCTGGAAAGCACACTCACTCAATTAATTTGAATGAATTTTCAACTGGTGTATATAGTATTTTGCTTAATGCAGGTGGATTTATTAAATCGGAAAAAATTACTGTAATTAAATAAATTTGCTTTTACAAATGTCCAACACTTTGAAAGTGTTGGACATTTTTTATTGCAGGAATTCCACACTTTGAAAGTGTTGGACATTTTTTATTGCAGGAATTCCACACTTTGAAAGTG
>DAIOVK010000215.1:5114-5839 GCA_036759045.1 Kapaibacterium sp. (SeqCode)
TTGGACAATGAGAAAACAAAATAAGAACATTAAAAATATCAGAACTTCTGATGCCTCGTAGTTTGCTATTTCGCTGTCTTGTCATTTTGAACCTCCCAGATAAAGCAAGTGTTTTATTTAAATGGAGATGACATTACTAAAAGTGTCATTCCGAAACAGTGCTTTTCAGTCATACTATCAACAAGTTGATAGTATGACTGAGAAAAGATGTCATTGGTAACGAAGAGAAGAATCCAGAGAGTAGTGGTTAAAAAAAACTTCTGGATTCTTTGTTTCGTTACCAATGACATCTTTTTTACTGAAACGATGAAATACAGAACAGCGATAAGAAATCCCTACTATCCACCTTTTTCAAAGGGGGGATTTATTAAGAAAATTCTTCTCTGTCTTAGTTGGAATTGTACTTTACTTTTTTCTCTTGTCTTGTCCATAATTTTTACCTATACCTATTTTTGTTGAAAAAAAGTAAACGATATTTAGGACAAGACTCAAGACAACTAATCACTAATCAAATCGCTTCCATAAGAGAAACCATTTCAATAGCAGAAATAGCAGCGTCGAAACCTTTATTACCGGATTTTGAGCCGGCTCTTTCAATCGCCTGTTCAATAGTATCAGTTGTTAACACACCGAGAATGCATGGCTTATTGGTTTCAAGCATAACATTTGCAATACCTTTTGTTACTTCGGCAGCAATATAATCGAAATGAGGTGTAGAGCCACGA
>DAIOVK010000216.1:0-5826 GCA_036759045.1 Kapaibacterium sp. (SeqCode)
GTCATGCTATTAAGAAGTTGTTAGCATGGCTTTAATATCATCACTTTTGCACGAGTTTCTTGGGCTTTGAAAAAGTTAAGAACGACACCATCTCAACTTCAATAAAGGACTAATTTTTCATTATGGGCAAAATAACAAGATAATTATTTTATATTATTATGTGGTTAAGTACTAATTTTTCTATTCCTTATTGCTCTAAAAATAAAGTAAAATCCAGCTAAAACAAATGGAATACTTAAATACTGTCCAATGTGAAAAATCATTTGAGATTCAACATCAGCTTGCAAATCTTTAACATATTCCAATAAAAAACGTACGCCGAAAAGTAATACAAGGAAATATCCGAAGAAAAGACCATTTTGGGTATTACCTTTTAATTTTTTATAATAAAAGAAAAGGAAAAGAAATATTAGTAAATAAGCAATAGCTTCGTAAAGTTGAGCGGGATGTCGTGGAATATTATCTACTCTTTCAAAAACTACTGCCCATGGCAAATCGCTCGGGATGCCATAAATCTCTGAATTAAAGAAATTACCTATACGAATAAGGCAACCAGCCAAAGCTCCGACTATTACTAATCTATCTACAAGCCAAAAGAAAGAAAATTCCGGCTTCTTTTTTATGAAAAAGTACAAAGAAATCAAAATTGCAATAACAGCTCCGTGGCTTGCCAGTCCTCCTTTCCAAATCTGAAATATTTCTAATGGATTAGACAAATAATATTCAGGATGGTAAAAGAAACAATGACCTAATCTCGCTCCTACAACGGTTCCAATTACTACGTAAATAGTTAGCACATCTAAATCTTTAATATTCTTTTTTTCATTTAAGAAGAAAATACTCATAATCTGGTAGCTCAAAATAATCCCAAGAGCAAAAAGCAAGCTATACCACCTTACTGCAAGAGGTCCTATGCTAAATATCTCCGGAGATATATTCCACCCAATTTCTGCTAGTTGATACATAATCTATAAAATAAAAATTATCAAACACTTTTGAATGCAATTTAATAAAATAAGACGAATTCTGAATATTCAATATTATATCAGTAAAAATTTATTAAAAATTGCTATTAAATTAAAAAAAAATTTATTAATTTTAATTTTTATGTAAAAAAAGAAACGAAAATGAAAGAACAGCAATACAATGCAACTGTAGTCGGAAAAATAATAATCACTCCGGATTTAATGATATTGCGAATAAAAGCAGACGAGCCGAGAAATAAATTTATCGCAGGACAATACACATCAATTGGCCTTTTCGGTAAAGAAATGCGTTCGCCAAATTCCGTTGTTCCAGTTGAAGATTCGAATCCGGAAGAACTAATTATTCGTCCTTATTCAATTGCATCAGCAAACATAGAAACACAGCATTTTGAATTTTATATAAGTCAGGTAAAATCTGGTCAGCTAACTCCTCGTCTTTTTAACTTACAACAAGGCAGCAGAATATGGCTTGATAATAATATTCTTGGTATTTTTACCTTAAACCAAACTCCGGAGAATTGCAATATTGTTATGGTCGCAACCGGCACAGGGCTTGCACCTTATATTAGTTTTATCCGCTCTCATCTAAAAGAGCATACTAATATTAAGCTTGCTATAATTCACGGAGCCGCTTATGCCTGGGATTTAGGATACTTCTCTGAATTGAATTTAATTAAAACTGTATTCAGCAATTTCTTCTATTTTCCAACTCTTTTAAAACCAGATGACGATTGGACCGGACTAAAAGGTTATATTGAAAAACATCTTGAAGCCGGTTTACTCGAAAGGCAAGCTGGAATTGAAATTCAACCGGGAAAAACACATTTTTACCTGTGCGGTAATCCTAATATGGTCAAATCTGTAAGTAATTTTTTATTCAATAAAAGCTACAATAAGCATACTAAAGAATGTGTTGGTGCTTTGCATATTGAAGAATATTGAAAAAGTTCAACAATTGTCATTGGGGCAACCCCATAATAAAGGAAGCCCTTTAAATTAAATAGTGATGACACCGTTAAATGTGTCATTCTGACGGATGTCAGAATCTATCTTATTATTATTCAGTCGCAATTTGATATTAGATATTTTAAGGAAGCATTAGGGCTTGCCCAAATGCTTCGTAAGCAAGCTCAAGGATTTATCTGCGAGTTGATGATAATGATGGATTCTGACTTCGGTCAGAATGACGCATCTAATGATGTAATCTTTATTTAAATATAGCATTTGCTTTATCAGGCGGTTACCAGTGATACTTGAATTGTATCTATGGATGTAACTCGGAAACAGATAGTATTCATTTAACTGCAAACTACTTCTCTAATTCTTTCCATAAGCTCATTTTCTCTTATATACAAAATAAATAGCTTCTCAGAAATTTTTTGATAAAGCGATTGATTAAGTGTTGCAGAGATTTCTTTGAACATATTAGCAATTTTATCCCATTCTAAAGAGATTTTAATATATTCCTCTCCAGCAATTTTGAATAAATCGTTTTGCATAAACGGATATGCTTCTTTAAGAAAATTACCATACATTTTACGGAAACAGCCACCTCCCGTCCCTCCAATATGACTAATCATAATAAAGCAGTTGAATGCTGCAGCACGTTGCTTTTCCGGTGAAAATTTATCCCAGTTAACTACGTTTTCAGCAAATGTTTTAATTCCTTTAACGCCAATATTTTTTATTGGAGGAGATAAAAATGTTTCTAAATTTTTTTTAATTGCTTCTTCTAAGGTTTGTTTGCTAAAAGTATCCGAAGCATTAGAAAAATCGAATTTAATTAAACGGTTTTTTGGAGGATAGGGCTTTTCTTTTGAAGAGTGGGCTAATTCCAAATCTTCAATAGAAATTTTGTGAAAATCTTTTGGGCATTCATTTTCGTTTGCAGTTACATAAAAGTTTTCACCATCTCTGTCGGAAATATAAGCTATTCCTTCTTCTTCATCAAGACCAAAAACGATTATTGAATGACCACCGAAGTGAGCATCAGGCGGAAGATTAAGATATTTTAAATAAGCCATATCAACGTATATCATTGCCGGCTTTCCGTTTTCAATTTCGCTTTTAATAATTTCATAACCCTTTTTTTTGCTTGAAGTCTCAAGGATTTGCAAGCCAAGATTTAGACGTCTGGCTAAATTTTCTTCAAAATCTCCGATATTAATTCTGCCTCCAATCATAGGAAACGGTGAATTTTTTATATCAAAATATATAAAGCCCAAACCGGAACTTAAGCCGAATATCATTTCTTCGCTTATATTGTATCCATTAAAATGAAGAATTTGCTGCAATGAATTAGAAATGCAGTGATGACCTGCTTCTGGAATGAAAGTATCTATTATTTTTTTCATTGTTAATAAAATTTATTATTGATTCATAAATGTTGTAATATTTAAGAAAACATTTTAAAATAAAATTTCTTATAAAGTTAATAAAGAAAGAATCTTTTCTCCTAATTTAAATAATTATTGCAAATATATCAATAATTTTTTGTTTTTGCTTGTATTAATCATAGATTAAAATCAATATAACAATTATGAGAATATTTGATATTCTTGAGATGCTGAAATGAATTATGAATTCTTTTTGTCAATGATAAATATATTCAATTGATGTCTTTGAATCTTATTACTATTTATTTAGGATTAAACTATTTAATAAGTTTTATCGTATTTCGTTTATTATTATATAAATAATATTTAAATATAAAAATTATGAAAAACAACTTAATCAATTTTTCAAAAAGCAAAATCCTTATTATTTTGCTGTTGTGCTTGTTTCTTTGTTGGACAAATACGCTTATTTCGCAATCAATTTTAAAACTCCAACTATCTCAGGAAACTGTCAAGCAATGGGACGAGTATATAATGAAATATGCACCGAGTGACAGCAGCTTAAAAGTTGTGCAGGAACTTGCCAACCGCCACTTTATATCAGGACGTGCTGCTGTATCTTTTGAAGTATTTCAACATTACAAGCAATATTTCAAAAGATATGAAGAGTATTTTTCACGCCAAATAAAATTATATGAAGAATATATGTTAATTCAAACTCCAGCAGAAGACACAAGGGATATTTATGTTAAATATATTACTGAACATCAAGACACTTTTTATTCATATATTGCACTTCAGCGACTTGCAGAAAATTTTATTGAAAAAAAACAATGGGATTCCGCATCTGCCGTTTTTAAAGAATATAAAAAGTATTTTAAAGACCGAATTAAAGATATTGAGACAATAATTAAAATTTTAGACAGACCAGAACAAGAAATTTCAATAAAAAACATAGGACCATCAATAAATTCCAAGGGAGAAGAATGGGACCCCTGCCCTACTCCTGATGGTAAATATCTTTTCTTTTCCGGTAGAAATCGACCTAATAGTTATATTGGCTCTGATGTGTTTTTCTCAAAATTTGAAAATGGCAATTGGTCAAAATCGCAAATACTCGGACCAGCTGTAAATGGAACAAATGATGAAACTATTGATAATATTTCTCCAGACAATACTACTCTTTTACTTTCAGGGACATTTGAAGGTACTTTCGGAAATTTTGATATATATACAATTGAGGCAACTGAAAATAGCTGGGAACCTTTAAAGCACCTTCCATACCCAATTAATACTCCATACACAGACGAAGGTTCCTGCATTAGTTCAGATGGAAAAGCTATTATTTTTACAAGCGACAGACCCGGAGGAACAGGTGATTTTGTTCAGTATAATACTCCAAGAAATGGTTCTGCTATGGGAAATATGGATTTTTACGTTTGCATAAAAACAGAAAACGGCTGGAGCGACCCAATAAATCTTGGCAATGTAATAAATACTCCTTATGCCGAACGTTCTCCTTATCTGCATCCAGATGGTAAAACACTGTATTTTTCATCAGATGGGCATCCCGGTTTAGGACGGCTTGATGTGTTTAAATCTGTTAGATTAAATGATTCTTCCTGGACTGAGTGGAGTAAACCAATTAATCTGGGCAAAGAAATCAATACAGCAAAAGATGATTGGGGATACAAGGTAGTTCTAACAGGCGATAGTGCTATTTTTGCTTCTCAATTCAGAAACGATGGATTTGGCGGCTGGGATATTTATTCCGTCTCTCTAACCAAAGATTTGATGCCCTCTAAAGTCATTACAATCAAAGGTAAAGTTACTGACCAATATGGTAAGCCACTTTCTGCTGAATTAGTCTGGGAAAATCTTAATAGAGGTGAAAACGAAGGTATTCTTAAAAGTAACCCTCAGGACGGTTCATATATCATTTTTTGCAAACCCGGTGCTATTTATGGATATTATGCTTCAAAAAAAGGGTATTATCCCACATCTAATAACGTAGATTTAACAAATATTCAAAATTCCGAATCATATACTAATAATATAGTTTTATTTTCTCTTCAGGAATTGATTGACAGCAATATTTCAATAACTGTAAATAATATCTTCTTTGATTTCGATAAATATGAATTAAAAAACGCTTCAAATAATGAATTAAATCGAATTTCAGAAATCCTTAAAGAGTATAGAAATTATAAAATTGAAATTGCTGGACACACTGATTCAGTTGGAACAAAGGAATATAATATAATTCTATCTCAAAACAGAGCAGACGCTGTAAAAAATTATCTTATCAGAAAAGGAATAGAAAATAATAGAATTCATTCTAAGGGTTTTGGTAATGAGTTTCCAGTTGAATCAAATCAAACTGAAGAAGGAAGAGCTAAAAACAGAAGAGTTGAAATTAAGTTTAAACTCTAACTCTCCCAAATTTACGCCTGTTTTCAGCATTGGGACATCCAAGAAAAAACTAATAGAAAAATTTATCATTA
>DAIOVK010000217.1:0-5820 GCA_036759045.1 Kapaibacterium sp. (SeqCode)
TAAATTATGCTGGTAATTGGACTGACAAGCATATAAAGGAACTCAGCGAGCAATACAAAAAAATTGCAAAGATATATGAAAAGTTAATTTTAAAAGAGCAGAAATTCTATTTTTCCCCTTTTGAAATGAAATTAGCAACTCATATTCAGCAGGATAATATTGAGTGTTATTACTGTCATTTAGCAAAGCGTCAGATTTCCATTGCCTATAACGGCGATATTTATCCATGCGTGCAATTTGTCAAGGATGGAGTATCGAATACATCTTATAAAATTGGTGATATAGAAAGTGGAATAAACGTAGAATTGCAAAACGATATATATAAGGAATCAAAACTGCAATTTGATGTTTGCAAGGAATGTGATTATAATCCCCGCTGCAATAACAAGTGCAGTTGTTTGAATTGGCAGCTAACAGGCGAAATCAACAGAATTTCTCCAGTTTTGTGTGAAACTGAAAGAGTTCTATTCCCTGTTATTGACAAGTTAGGGGAGAGGTTGTATAAAAATGGTGCTGCGATGTTTATTCAAAAGCATTATAATGCAGTTTACCCAATTTTATCAATGCTTGAAGATATGCACAGTTAGTGTATAAAAATGTTTAATTTCAGAGTTCATTATAAAAAAGGTGAGTAGTTCTAAAACTGTAAAAGAATACTCAATAAACAAGAATTTCAGTGTGTTCAGTTTAGATTGATTTTGCCACTGAATACACTGAGAAAGAACACTGAACACTCTGATTTTTCTGTGTGTTATTTGGAAAGAGATTTTTCCATAAATATAAACAGATTAAACACAAATTTATGTATTTTTGTGAAAGATTTGTGTGAATTTGTAGATAGAAAATTAATATGACAGAAGAACATTTTTTCCAAATAATATCTCAAGGTGAATCGCAAACCATTGAATTTAAAAAATCAACTTCAATGATGCGTGAAGCTATTGAAACAATAATAGCTTTTGCAAATACTGAAGGTGGTTATCTAATATTTGGAGTAGCAGATGATGGTTCTGTTATTGGGCAAGATGTATCAGATGGCACTTTAAAAGATATAGCAAATTCGATAAAATTAAACAGCGACCCAAAAATTTATCCAACAATCGAAAAAATTCAAATTAATAATAAGAGTTGTGTTGTAGTTTCGGTTGATGAAAGTCCTTTAAAACCACATCTTGCTTTTGGCAGGCCCTTTTTAAGAGTAGGTGCAGCTAATCAGCGTATCGAAAGAGAACAATACGAATATTTACTACAGCAGCGTTTCAATGGCTATGGCTTTGATTATCTTACAAGAGACGAGGCGGACATAAACGATATTGATGTTGATACTTTAATGGAATTTCTTGAAACTGCAAATTCTCTTCGCAATCTGAATGAAAATCTTTTATTGCCTACAGAAATGATTTTGGAAAAACTTGATATTCTTCGCAATGGAAAAATAACAAATGCAGCCCTTCTTTTATTTGGAAAAAATCCAGAAAAGCACTTTGTAAGCCATTATGAAATAAAATGCGGACAATTTATTGATGATTCAAATTATGACAAAATTCTTAACGATAAAGAATTTAAAGGAAATCTGATTTCAAATTTCAAATTTACATTGTCTTTTCTTCTTGATACATTAAAAACTAAAACTGAAAAACAAGGTATAAACAGAACTATAATTTTTGAATATCCTGAAAGCGTTTTAAGGGAAGCACTTGTAAATATGATTGTTCATCGTGATTATCGTCAGAATATTAAAAGCACCGTTGAAGTGCGTCCACAAAAAGTAATTTTTTATAATCCAGCCCAAATGTTTAAACCTACCATAAGCATTGAATCATTAAAAAGACAGCACCCATCAAGACCCGGTAATAAACTTATTGCTAAAATATTTTATTTAATGGGACTTTTTGAAAATTGGGGTGGGGGAACTTTGCATATAATTAATGAGTCGTTAAAAAACGGTAAGATAAGCCCAGAGTTTTCTTTTCAGGAAGGAATGTTCAAATTGGAATTATTCAGATAATTAGCGCAATTAGTATAATAATCAGTGTGTTCAGTAGAGTAAGATTTTTCCACTGAACACACTGAGAAAGAGCACAGAACACACAAATATATTACGATAAACTCACTAATTCCTTTAATTCTTTATTTGATAATTCACCAATCCATTTCTCGCCACTCACTACCGTCAAATTTGCAAGTTCTTTCTTTGAATTTAGCATCAAATCTATTTTTTCCTCAAGAGTTCCCTTGGTTAATAAGCGGTAAACCATTACGTTGCTTTGCTGTCCAATCCTATATGCACGGTCAGTTGCCTGTGCTTCTACTGCTGGATTCCACCACAAATCATAATGAATGACATTGCTCGCAGCCGTCAGATTCAGTCCAGTCCCACCAGCTTTTAAGGATAAAATAAAAATTTTGTTGCTTTTTCCTTCCTGGAATTTATTTACTAATTCATCACGTTGTTTGCGGGTAGTTCCTCCGTGAAGAAAGAGTGGTATGGAACTAAAGTTCTTTTCTATTACTTCAGCAAGTAAATCACCCATTTCTTTGTATTGAGTGAAAATCAGTGTTTTTTCATTATTATCTAAAATATTTTCTAAAATACTGAGTAGTAGCATCATTTTGCCAGATGTGTTTGGGTCGGGATTTGGCTTCTTCAAATATTGATTTGGGTGATTGCAAATTTGTTTGAGCGCAGTCATCAATTTAAGAACTAAACCTTTTCTTTCAATTCCTTCGGCATCGGTAACGCTTTTTAATGTGTTCTTTACAGTTTTTTCATAAATCGCTGTTTGTTCCTTTGTTAAAGAACAGTACTGATTATTTTCGATTTTATCCGGCAAATCCTTAATAATTGACTTATCGGATTTTAATCGTCTTAAAATGAATGGCTGTGTAATTTTTTTGAATTTTTCAAGCTTGTGCATATCCCTGTATTGCTGTATAGGAGTAACAAATTCATCTGAAAATTTCTTTAAACTCCCCAAATATCCTTTGTTTACAAAGTCGAAAATGCTCCAGTATTCTGAAAGCCGGTTTTCAACGGGAGTGCCGCTCATTGCAATTTTAATATCAGCTTTGACTTGCTTGACTGCTTTCGTTTGCTCTGTGTCGGGATTTTTGATATTCTGTGCTTCGTCAATTATTAATGTATGCAAATGTAACTTTTTAATTATATCAATATCATTTCTAATCGTTCCGTAAGTGGTTAAAATCAAATCGAAATCATCTTGAGGCAACTCCCTTTTATTACCGTGATAAATAAATGCTTTTAAATCAGGAGCAAATCTTTGAATTTCCTTTTCCCAGTTTGTTAAAAGCGTTGTAGGAACAATGGCAAGAGATTTTTTATTTTGGAATTTCCCTTCTTCCTTGAATTTTAGCAGAGTAGCAATGACCTGAATAGTTTTACCAAGGCCCATATCGTCAGCAATCAGTGAACCGAAACCAAGCTGAGAATTTTTGTAGAGCCACTCGTAGCCGGTTTCCTGATAGTGCCTCAATTCTGCATTTAATCCATTTGGTTTTTCAATTTGACTAATTTTTGTTAACTGCTCTATGTCGTCAATCACATCTTTTGTTAAAAATACTTTTCCATCTTCATATTCACGGCTTAATGCAACTTTCAGCAATTCCTTGCTATTTAGAGATGGAGGATTATTCAACGCTTTGAATAGTTTTTCCAATTCTGAATTTTCGATATAAATATATTGGTCTTTGAATTTGAGTAGGTTACTCATTTTTTTAACAAGTTCCTTAAAATCCTCAATCGAAATATTTTCATCGCCTATTGCAATTTGCCAGTCAAAATCAAGAAGAGTATCTAAATTTAAAAAACTTGTAATGCTTTTCTGTCCTTTTTTCTTTAATTTTAGGGATAATTTTGGTTTTACCAATTGCTGCAACGCTTTAGGCAAAAGGATTTTTAATCCAAATAATTTTAGCACCGGTAGAACTTTAAATAAAACTTCTACAAATTCATTAGTTGCATACGTAATTGATGTCTTTTTTGAAGAATTAATTATTTTTGTTAAATCTGTAAAGTGTGAGGAAAGTTGGGTCAAATCTTTAAGAACGCTGAATTTATCATTATTATATTTTTCATTATTTATAAATTTATGAAATTCAATAGGTTCAGTTAAAGAGTCTTTCCTGTTTTCAACCAAAATATTAATATTAAAAGTATTTTCAATATCATCTTCAACTTTAATGATTGGAGCATATTCCTTGTATGAAATATAGTATTTATTGAGCCAGAGCTGAATTGTATTTGGTAATTGTTGTTCAGAAAAAGAATCAAAACGAACAGGAGTATTGCAAAAAAATAATGTTAGAATATTTTTACATTCATAATAAAAAGGAAGGTTTTTTACTGGAAAACTTTCAAAAATATAATTAGCAATAAATAAAGAACATAATGTAATAGTCTGTTCATATATTGTTTGAAAATGTTTTACTTCATTTTGTTTTACTTTTGAAGTAAGGCAACAAATTCCTCCCGGAGAAATACTTGTAATCAGTTCTAAAATATTCTTTACATTTTCATTTATTGTGGCTGGGACCCATCTGATTTGGTAAGTATCCTGTGGAGTATTAATTAATTGTGGAATAAAAGCGGAACTCAAAGCCAATACTTTAGAAAATAGAAAAATTAAATATAGAGAAATAACATCTTCTTGATAATTTGTTATATTTTTAAATTCAATTGCATCTAAATAACCAATTAATTGCCTTATATGAATGAATTCTTTGCTGTCGCCATTTGAAGAAATCTGAATTTTTTCTATTGTATAGTCTTTGTTAAAAAGTATATTTATATTGCTGTCGAAAGAAATAAAATAGTTGTCATTAATTTTAAAATCTTTATTATTTAAGTATTTAGCAGATTGTTTATACATTTTATCAACAATATCTTTAAAATCCTTCTGATAAAAAATAGGATTCGGAGTTAACATAGAAAGTAAATCTTCTCTAATATTAGGAATTGATGTAAAGTCAATTTTTTCAAATATTTCTTTATCAAATGTATTACCTTTATCTAATTCTTTTTCTGTAAATATATCATATACTTGGGTAATAGTTTCTTGCGCCTGGGAACTAATGCTTATTTTCCTTTTTTCTAACTCATTAAATATATCAAAATCATGAAGTTGAAAAACAAGGAAAGGATTTTTATCAATTTCATTTGCAATTAAATAAATAACTGCTGCGATATGTTTGCAGGGAACAGCAGAATCTGGGCAGCTGCAATCCATCTGAAAACTTCGCCAGCTTGTTGGAAAAATCATTATTTTTTTTTGTAATGCAAGTTCATATAATTCTTGTGGTAGCTCGCGGTTCAATAACTTTGAAAGAATTATATTGTTTGAAACAATTAAATCAGTCAATATTTTCTTTTCATTTAAAGTGAAAGGTGGAATAACAATTTTAACATTATAAGGTTTTGGTTGACTTCCCTGAACTTTAGCTCTAATGATATTTATCGTAAATTCAATAGATTTAACAGAGCCACGACTTGCATAAGCACTTCCACGCGGCAATCTGTTGCTATAATCAATGTGCGTTAAAGAATCCAACCATTTTTGTCCCCACCAAGTCAAACCGTATTTTAACATAATATCGCAAATAAATAGTATAAAAATAAATACAAAAATATAAATTTAGTAAGATTTATTATAAGGAAATTAAATAAAATTGTAATAAAGAATTCTCTTATAAAGCAAATGCTTTATTTAAATGGAAATGACATAAATAAATGAGTCATTCCTCACTTCGTTACCAATGACATCTTTTTTACGAAAACGATGAAATACAGAACAGCACTAAGAA
>DAIOVK010000218.1:0-5814 GCA_036759045.1 Kapaibacterium sp. (SeqCode)
TTATTCTTATATTACACACACTTATGACAACTAGGAAAGTTGAGTTAATTATTAATTATTAATTATTAATTTGGTTGTTGGTCATTCGTTATTCGTAAAGGAAAAAATACTAATGACTAATGACCATAAGCCGACAGCTGATAGCCGCAATTGCGCACGAAACAGCTCTCCTAATTCCTTTTTTTTTATGGTGTCAGTAGTTCTTACATCATAAAGTTTGATAAATCATATAAATTCCACCAAGAATAACCAAAGCACCACACACTTTTTTTACAATAGTAATGGATTTTGAATTTTCAGACCAGTTTAAATATTTTTGAACATATTTAGTTAAAGCACCAGCAAGAACTATAACCGAGCAATGACCAATAGCAAATGATGCAAGCAAGCTGATTGCAAGCAGCAAATCTGTTGATGATACTTCAAATACTACTCCAAGCACTGGAGCCATATAAGCAAATGTGCAAGGACCAAGTCCAATTCCAAAAAGCAATCCAAGAATAAGTGCAGCAAATACTCCTTTATATTTCGTTAGTTTTAAAGCTGGTCCATCCCATGGTAAACGGATTACACCGAGCAGGTAAAGTCCTACAACAAAGAAAACAGCTGCAACGAGGTAATTTCCAATTTCTCCAATATCACCTACCAGTCTGCCAAGAGATAGAGTGATTATCCCAATAATTGCAATAGTTATTAGTATTCCAAAAGCAAAAACAAATGAAAGCAAAAAAGTACGTTTTAAAGTAATTTCTCCTTGCGAACTAAGGAAACCTACAATTAGCGGAATACTCGAAAGATGACAGGGGCTAAGCAGTATGCTTAAAATACCCCATCCAAAAGCTGAAATATTTGCAAACCAAAAACTTTGGTATAGCAATTCACTTAAAAATACAAAAAGGTCGTTTATCATTAGCTTCCTCTCGGTCAAATTTATAATCCTCAGGTAAATCAAAACTGATTGAATCAACGAATTCAAAGAATTTTTCTTTACTTTTATTCTTCATAACAATAACTTGAATTTCTTCATTTTCATCAAAATTCAATTTTTTTTCAATTATTATGCTGTTATTTGAATATTTGGCATTTAATACTTCCATTATTTTAAATAGTATTAATTATAAAATATAATAATTGACGTGTAAAAATAATATTTATTAGTTCAAAATTTTCAAGCCATTAGATTGTAAAAATTTATCAATTTCTTCTTCTGGATAAAAACCATCGTGTCGGTGAATTTCTTTGCCGTTCTTATCAAGGAAAATCTGGGTTGGTATAAACTGAATTCCATATTCCTTGCTTTTTTCCTTATTCTCCTTCTTTGAAACATCATAAAATATGACTTTTAACTGGCTTCCATATTTCTTTTCAAGAGATTTCATAATCGGCTGCATCTGTTTGCAAGGTATGCAGCTTACAGAACCAAGTTCAATAAAAGTAATAATTGGAGTATTTATGCTGTCAGTTTTGACTTGCAAAGTATCTTTGTTTGCTGCTAAATCATTTTTATTTTGCTCTTGATTTTTATTACAAGCGATTATTGGTAAAAATACCAAAACCATAATTAGCACAAAAATTTTTTTCATATTACATTGCTTCCTTTATCCATTGTAAAATCTGATTATCTTTTGGGACAGAGCCGTAGCTAACTACTTTTTCGTTAATAACGAGACCGGGCGTCATCATTACGCCATATTTCATAATATCGTTGATTTGTGTTACTTTTTCAACTTCGGCTTCAATTGAATTTTGCTTAATAACTTCTCTTACTTTATTTTCGAGAGTTAAACATTTGGAACAACCAGTTCCGAGAACTTTAATATTCATTTTATTTCCTTTAATTATTATAATTTAAAATACTTTTTGCAAGTTGATAAACCATTGTTGATGATTCTTCATTCGCCGGATTACTTTTTTCTATTTTGTTATATGAATTTTCTGAATTTTTTATAGCTTCTTCTATTTTTGGGAAAAGAGTTTCAGCAACTTTTTTTGCAGTTTTTTCATCTTTTCCATAATCAAATTCTAATAATTTATTAAGTGTAGTTTCATAATCATTCCTATCAAAAGCGGAAAAAAGTTCCTGAAAATGATGAATCAGCCACACTTCAAATGCCTGATTGGAATAAGCAACTTTCAATTTACTTTGTTCTGCTAAATTAACCGCTTTGTTAAAATCATCGTCGCTTGTTTCATCTTTATCGAAAACAACCCAAAATTCATCATAAGAATTAATATCATCTTTATAATTTTTAATAGCCAATCTTATGAATTGCAGTGCATTAGAGTTATGATAAGGTTTTATTTTTATTGCAACATTTTTATTAAACCAAATTTGTTCGCTAATATGGTTAAAATATTGAACTTCTGTTACAGTTCCCTGACAAAGAATAAAAATCGTTTTATTAAATTTACGCTGACTACTAGTTCTTTTCATCGCTTTCCTCAACAACTTTGAAATCATCAGCATTTGCAAGGAATGGAATTGCACCGTATTTTCCAATCAAATAGTTCTTTTCAATTTTTTCATCGTTTCTAATGTTTCCAAAATCAGCAAGAGAGAATAAATCAGATTCGCCATATTGATTTTTTTCTATGAGCCATATTTGGTCTCGTCTAAATAAATCTTTACTTAACAATGCGGTATTATGAGTAGTAAAAACTAATTGAGCATTATTTGGATTTTGCTTGGGATTTTGAAAAAGCTCAATTATTTTTTCAATGAGTAATGGATGCATTGAAGTATCTAATTCATCAATGAATAGCGTATAACCATTTAGTAAAGAGTCTATAATAGGACCAGATAAATGAAAAAGCTTTATTGTTCCTTGAGATTCAAATAAATTTAAATTAAAACCCAATGATTTTACTATATTATTTGATTCATCAAATATATTTTTTGAAACAAAAATATCTGGAAAAATACTTTTTTTACGTTGTACATTTGTCTCATTTGAATTAGATTTTACTGATAATGATTCTCCTTCAAACTGAACAACTTCGACTCCATTAATAGAATCATCGGCAAATTTCAATAAGTCAGTTACCTTTAATTTTATATTTTGATTTTTAAGCTGGTTAATAGTAAATTCTCTGTAAAAGCTATCATTTATTGCTGATATAGTTCTAACTCCATTTAAGCAGTTAAGAAAACTATTAGCAATTTCTTCGTTAAACAAAGCAGCTTTTGTTACTACCAAAGCGTTTTTCGGGATCATTCTTTTATTTACTAATTCTGCAATTTTTTCATATTTCTTTGGAAATGGAATATAAACCTTATTTTCATTTCTATCAAAAACAATCGTAGTTCTTTGATTTTTTATTTTTAAATATTCTTTTATTACTTCATTGGTCGTTAACACCACTCCATACTGATAAAATGTATCTTTATCTTTTATTAAAATTTCAAATTCAGATGGTTTCTTTTCATTTTCAGTATTGAGAATAAATGGAAGAATATCAATATTTTCATTTTCAGTAATACTCTTAGACTTCATTAAAATATATTCAATAAAAGATTGTAATGCTTCAATAATATTTGTTTTACCACTTGCGTTTGCTCCGTAAATCGCAGCAGTTTTTAACAAACTTGTTTTGCCGTCAATTTGAAAAATATTATCAATTAGCTTTTCATTTTTTTCTTTTATTGTAGCAGCAATTAAGCTAAAAGTTACTTTTTCTTTAAATGATAGTATGTTCTTTACTGAAAATTCTAAAAGCATTTCTCTTATCCTTAATATTTGTGAAATAATCACAAATATAATATATTAAATATAGACAAACAAGATTTTTTATTTCTTTTTCATAAATGATTCAATTTCTTCTTTCAAATATTTTTGAAAATGCAGATAATTGCCGGCATAATCAAAAATTTTATCTAAGTTTTTCCATTTAACTTCTTTTCCATTTACTTTTTTGCTTAAAATTAATGTTTGGGTATCAAATTTATATGCTTTTTCAAAATGCTCATTGCCTTCTTCCCAAAAATCAATTGATTTCACTGTTATTAAGCTGTCTTTCAGTTCTTTTTCAAACACATCTTTTATTGTATTAAAAATATGCTCTTCAATTTTTAAGCAGCTTTCACATCGCACAGTAGTATGGAAATACATAACGTCAATACTTACTTTTTTATCTTTTGAGTAAGAATCAAATGAAGTTATTGACAGTATTAATAAGCATATCAGCAATAATCTTTTCATATTTTATCCTTTTTGAATATATTCTTTTAATTCTTCAACAGATGGAACTTTTCCATAGAAAGCCATTTTTTCGTCTATGATTAACGCTGGTGTCCTCATTACACCATGAGCAGCAATTACTTGATAATCTGTAATTTTTACAATTTCAGCGTCAATATTCAATTCTTTAACTGCCTGCTCTGTTCTCTTTGCTAAGGTTGTGCAGTTCATACAACCCGGGCCTAATACTTTAATTAACATATTTTCTCCTTTTTTTTATATACAAATTAATTATTTTTTTCTTATGAAAAGCACTTATTGTTTATTTTTCCATATTATTCTGATACGAGATTAAGAATCTCAAACTTTTATTTAACAATGACTTGTGAGATTTCTCGCTAAACTTACTAATGACATCTTTGCCAGTCATTCTGGCGTATGCCAGAATCCATCTTGGGAAAGCAGGTGAGCAAGCTCTCTTGTTTCATTTGGGCAAGCCCAAATGCTTCAGTTAAATAGCTATTATTGAATAACTACCAATAATAAGATGGATCCTGACATCTGTCAGAATGACACTTTTCGTTATACTATTACACCCCAAAACTTTGTTTTTTTAGCAAAATTTTTAGAATAATTTCAGAACTCCAAACTCCTTAACGATAATAATAGAGTTAAGAGATTTGCCTAGCAACGAATATTTGCGCTTTTAATCTCCATAATAAATTATGGAGTTACTCTAATTATTAGAATAACTCCCAAATTTATTTGGGAGTTTTATGATAGAATTTTTTCAATTTATTTTATATCAGAACTTTCTTAATTGCTAAATAAGAAACTACGAAGAGTCTGAAGTCCTTAATTTTGTTTGTAGCTTAAGCTACGTTATGTCATCTCCATTTAAATAAAGCTCTTCATTTATCTGGGGATTCAGAACGACATTTTTAAAAAAGTCCATAAATAAAACCAACTATAGTTGAAAAAACTATAACTAATGAAACATACCAAGTTGTTTTCTTCCAACCTATTACACTTTTAATTACAAGTATGCTTGGCAAGGAAAGAGCGGGTCCTGCAAGTAAAAGAGCGAGTGCTGGTCCTTTTCCCATACCAGAGCCAATAAGCCCTTGCAAAATAGGTATTTCAGTTAGTGTTGCAAAATACATAAATGCACCAACTACCGATGAAAACAGATTTGCTAAAATGGAATTTCCTCCTACAGCATCTGATATCCAAACTGAGGGAATTATACCCTCATTACCGGGACGCCCAAGCATAAAGCCAGCTAAAAGGACACCGAAGAAAAGCAGTGGCGTAATTTGTTTAGCAAATGTCCAGCTTGAATCAAACCAGTTATAAAGTTCATCTTTCGAAGTAATTGTAATATATGTTAAACCAAGTATTCCAATACCAAAGGGGATACTAGGAGTATTGCCCCAGATTAATGCTGCAATGATAGTTACTCCAGTTGCAATTAAAAGTTTTGCCAAACTTGCTCCATACCATAGATAAAGTACTATAGCAAAAAGAATTGCAGCGATTGATGTAATAAGCCATTTTGCTTCCCATACAACGTAAAAGAAACCTTCCTGAGTATCAGGAGCAGCCCAGTTTGCAAAAATTAGAACAGCAAGCATCA
>DAIOVK010000219.1:0-5775 GCA_036759045.1 Kapaibacterium sp. (SeqCode)
ATATCATTGGTAACTCCCAATTAATCACTTATCATTAATCATTAATCATTAATCACTTATCATTAATCATTAATCATTATCGTTGTATTTCTTTTCTGCTATTTTAGAAATTAAAATACTAATTTCATACAAAATAAAAAGTGGTGCTGCAAAAATTAGCTGGCTTATTGGGTCTGGCGTAGGTGTTAGAACTGCCGCGAGTATAAGAATGACTACGATAGAATGGCGGCGGTATTTTCTCATAAAAGTCGGAGTTATTATTCCTACTTTTGAAAGAACAAAAGTAACCATCGGCATTTCGAATAAAATACCGGAGGCAAGTAGCATCATTGTAATAAAACTAAAATACTCATTAATGTCAATATTGTTTTGTATTTTATCTGAACCGAATTGTGCTGCGAAATTTAGCATTGATGGTATCATAAGGAAATAAGAAAAAGCTACTCCTACAAAGAAGCAAAGGGTAGTGAATAATGTTATATAACGAACCCATTTTATTTCCTTAAAATAAAGCCCCGGTTTAATAAATTTCCACAATTGAAAAAGAATCATTGGGAAAGCTATAATTAAACCGACAACGAAAATCACCTTGAAATAAAGGAATGGCTGCCCAAAAGGTCGTAGGTTTTGCAAGTTTAGATTGACTTGTTTAGCTGGATTAAGTAGAATATAATCCATAATATCGTTTATAAAAATACCTGCAAGAACTGCTCCGAGAATTATAAAAATTAGAGAATAAATAATTCGTTTTCTCAACTCGCCAATATGGTCGAAAAAATTCATTTCTTTTCCTTCGGTATCCACTTCTTCGCTTTTATTTTCAATATCTTTTTCGTTAATCGCCATTTTTTATTATTTTTGAGAATATTTTTTGTAAAAAATAATATGAAAAATTAAAAAAAATATTTAACATAAAAAAGTTATGAATAAAATGCTTTTTGCAATACTATGTATAATCTTTGTATTCAATACATCAAGTATAATCTATTCTGAAAGCCAGTTTGGAAAAATAGAGGTTATAATTGACAATTTAGAAAGCAATGATGGCATCGTTCGTCTTCATCTTTATGATAAATCAAAAGCAGAGTTTTTTCCTAAAACGCCACGCAAGGCATTTGTCAGAAAAGAAAATAAGCCAACTGATAAAAAAGTTCGATTTGTAATAGACAGTTTACCTTTTGGCGAGTATGCGATTACAACTCATCACGATGAGAACAATAACAGAAAAATAGATAAAAATTTCCTTGGGTTACCAAATGAGGGCTGGGGAATTTCAAATAATCCAACTGTCGTTCTGGCTCTTCCGGATTTTGAAGAAGCAAAAGTAGTTTTAAATAAAAATACTATTACTATACATATAAAGATGAATTATTGAAAATGAATAACGATTATAAAAAATACTTACAGCCGGAAACAATAGCAAAATTAGATAATATTGAACTTAAAGCGCGCTTGGTAGTTGAAGGTTTTATAACAGGATTGCATAAATCACCATATCACGGATTCAGCGTTGAATTTGCCGAGCATCGTCAGTATCGTCCGGGTGATGAAACCCGCCACATTGACTGGAAGGTTTTTGCTAGAACTAATCGCTATTACGTAAAGGAATTTGAAGAAGAAACAAATTTGCGATGCAATATTGCTCTTGATAAAAGCGGTTCGATGGGCTATGCTTCAAAGGGAAATATTTCAAAATTTGAATATGCAATTTATCTTGCAGCTGCAATTTCCTATATGCTGATTAATCAGCGTGATGCCACTGGATTAGCTCTTTATGATACTGAAATTGAGACATACCTGCCACCAAAATCCAAGGTTTCTTATATCCACGATATATTAAGGACGCTGGCTCAAACAGTAACATCTAAGGAAACCGGAACAGCAAAAGCATTAGATGGTCTCGCCGAACGAATTAAAAGACGCGGACTGGTGGTTATTATGTCAGATTTTTTTGACGAACCGGAGTCTATTTTAAAAGCAATTCGTCATTTTCGGCATAAAAATCATGAATTAATTGTTTTTCATATTTTGGACCCGAGGGAAATAGACTTTGAACTTGGCTCTGGAGCGACTTTCAGAGATTTAGAGACTAAAGAAGAGCTTTTGACCTTGCCTTATCATATTCAAAAGGCGTATAAACAAACAATGGCTGAATTTATTGAACTAATAAAAAAACAATGCGTTCAAAACAATGCGGATTATAATTTGATTGTTACCTCGGATACATTTGATAAACCGTTAAGAGAATTTATAGCAAAAAGAAATAAAGTTCATTGATTTTTTAATTAAAAATTAAAATTAATTTTATATTTAATAAATATGTTTTATTTTTGTAATTCTGTATAAATATATATAGAAAGTTTTCATATTTGCAAAGTGGAGGAAAATAATTGAAAAAGCTAATTGGAAAAATTTTGATAATTGTTCTACCTTTAATTGCTGGCGTGGTACTGCTTATACCTACTTACTCGGCATACCAGTTGGAGCAAAAGCAAAAGGATGTGCTGGCATTGGCACAAAAAGACTCAACATCTGCTGATTCATTAGCAAGGATAGAACAGTTCAACAAGGAATATGGCGATGAACTGTTAAGTGCAAAGCAAAGAAGATTAAAATTAGGTCTCGACCTTCGAGGTGGAATGTACGTAACTCTTGAAGCTGACGTTCTTAAATTAATTGAAGAAACAGCCCAAAAAGAAGCAGTTGATGATGTATTCACGGAAGTTATAAACAAAACAAAGCAAGATGCTCTTCAATCCGATGAAGATGTAATTGAAATGTTTAAAAATAACTTTAACCAAATCGCAGTGCCAAAGAAGAGATTTCTTTCGGACTACTTCGATTTTGGTGACCAGGGCGACATTGCTCAAGTTGAAGAAAAAATCATCACTCATTTAAGAGATAATGAAAAAGATGCAATTGACCAGGCAATGGAAGTTATTCGTCAACGTGTCGATAAATTCGGTATTTCTGAGCCAACTATTCAAAAGCAAGGTGGAAGACGCATTATGCTTGAACTTCCCGGCGTTACAAATGAAACTGAAATGCGTCAGTTACTTCAAACAACTGCCCGCTTAGAATTTAAGTTAGTAAAAAATAACGAAGAACTAGTGAAAAGTTTCTATAAAATTGATAAAATTGTAGCTCTTCAAAATAAATTAAAAGGCAGTGGTGCTTCTTTTGCAGATAGCTTACTTGCTGCTGATACTACTAAAGAAGTTATTGATACTGCAAAAATTTCAAAAACAGAAAAAGATAAAACAGCAGTAAAAGATTCAAGTTCAGTTGCTGATTCAACCGTAAATGATTCAGTTGCTAAAGCAGAAGAACAGCCGGACACAACAAATCCTTACGCTGGATTGGGCGAAGAAGAAACAAGAAAAAGATATTTGGAAGACCATCCTTTTTCTTCACTCTTTGAAACTTATTTTATTCCCGGAGCCAAAGGTCAGAAAGCTCAGCAAGTAAATTATATTATTGATGCCTTTCCAAAAGGTGAATATAATTTCTCAATCTTTGAAGCAGTTTTACCGAAATTCTTTGAAATATTATCAAGACCAGAAGTTCAGGTGTTGCTTCCTGAAGATATCCAAATTCTACGTGAAGCTAAGCCACAAATCGTAAAAGATCAAAGTGGCAAAGAATTTAAACTTTTTAATTTTTATGGTGTAAAAGCCGACCCACTTTTAACTGGTGAAGTTATAACCAATGCTTTGGCTACTTATGACCCAACTACAAATGACCCTATTGTTTCAATGAGTATGAACTCCGAAGGTTCTGAAAAATGGGCAAATATCACTGGTGCTAATATTAATAAAAGAATTGCAATTGTTCTTGATGAGCAGGTTTATTCCGCACCAAACGTAATCAACAAAATTGTCGGTGGTTCTTCGCAAATTACCGGAATGGCAAATGCTGATGAAGCCCGCTTATTGCAAATCGTTTTAAAAGCTGGTGCCTTAAAAACTCCAGTCCAAATCATTGAAGAGAGAGTTGTCGGACCTTCTCTTGGTGAAGATTCAATTAATAGTGGCTTAATTTCTGCTTTAATATCATTTTTACTTGTAGTTTTATTTATGTGGATATATTATGCTACTGGTGGACTCATAGCTAATTTTGCTGTATTCCTTAATATAGTTATTGTTGTAGCGATTTTAGCAGCATTTCAGGGAACATTAACACTGCCGGGTATAGCAGGTTTGATTTTAACATTTGGTATGGCGGTTGATGCTAACATTCTCATATATGAACGTATTCGCGAGGAACTTTTAAAAGGTCGTTCAATACGTTCTGCAATAGATGAAGGATATAATAAAGCTATGAGCGCTATTATTGACTCTAATGTAACTACTTTCATTACCGGTATCATCCTTTATTATTTAGCAACTGGACCTGTTCAGGGGTTTGCTATGACTTTAATGATTGGTATATTAGCGACATTATTCACTCAGATTTTGGTTACTCGGGCATTTATTGAGATAATGATTGCAAGAGGTGCTGTTAGTATAAACTTTGGACAACCAAAACGCAAGGAAGTTAACCAAACAATATCAGAAAGGAAATAACAATGCAATTTTTTGAAAAAACAAATATAAATTTTATTGGATTAAGAAAATTCTTCTTTATCTTTGCTATTTTGTTTATCGTTGTCGGGCTTGGTCTGGTCGGTGTATTAGGTATTGACTTTGGTATTGACTTTACTGGTGGTTCCGAAATAGCCGTAAAATTTGAGAATACTATCAAGACTGATGATTTCAGAAATGCGATTTTAAAAGGTGGAGTTAATGCAGATGAAATAAAATCGTATGGTGCACAAAATCAATTTCTTATTCGCACTAAAGAAACTGGTAAAATCGGTGATAAAATTAAAGGTATTATTCAAACAAATATTCCTAATAATAATTTTGAAATTCTTAAAACTGATTCAATAGGACCAAAAGTAGGTGCAGAATTAGCATATCAAGCAATAATTGCAGTCGTTCTTGCATTTATTGGTATGCTTATTTATATTGCTTTCCGTTTTAAATTTGAATATGGACTTGGAGCTGTTGTTGCATTGATTCATGATGTTATTACAGCTTTTATTATTATAGTTCTTGTTCAAAAGACAGGTATCTTTGCTCTTGAAATTAATCAGGGTATTGTGGCTGCTATGCTAACAGTTGTCGGTTATTCTGTTAACGACAAAGTTGTTATTTTCGACAGAATTCGTGAAAATACTGAAAAATCAAAAGGAATTGATTTCCATAAGATTGTTAATGTGAGTATAAACGAAACACTTAGCAGAACAATTATTACAGGTATTTCCGTTATGGGCGTCCTTTTACTTATGTTGTTTACTGCTGGACCAGTCCTACAGGGGTTTGTTTTTACAATGCTCTTAGGTACAATAATTGGTACATACTCATCAATTTACATTGCAAGTTCTTTTGTGATTTGGTTCCTTGAAAAAAGACATAAAATTACTAAGGATATTATTAAATCTGATAGTAAAAAAAATGTCGCTACAGCATAATTTTGTGTTGATTTGATAAATTGATGAACTTGTACTTATAAAATTGTGCAAAATAATTCTAGTGCTTAAACTTATAAATATTCTATAATAATCTTGTCATTTCGAAGCGCAGCGAGAAATCTCACAAGTCATTGTTACCACAAAACTTGAGATTCCTCACTTCGTTTCGGAATGACAGACAAATAGAAATTTTGGTGATTAATTAAAGAAAAGAACACACCCCTTTATCCCCTCTCAAGAGGGGAATAAGAAAAGTGGAA
>DAIOVK010000220.1:0-137 GCA_036759045.1 Kapaibacterium sp. (SeqCode)
TCATAGTTCAAACAAGAACACACCCCTGCCCCTCTCAAGAGGGGAATTAAGAATTCTTCTAACCTTTTAGGTTTGTTTTCTTTTGTCTTGAACCTTTGATTGAAAGGATTTAATTATTTCCTGATTATTACAATTAA
>DAIOVK010000220.1:237-5762 GCA_036759045.1 Kapaibacterium sp. (SeqCode)
TAATTAATAATTAATAATTAATAATTAATAATTAATAATTAATAATTAATAATTAATAATTATTCCCCTCCACTATCCTAATTTCCTCCTCCGTTAAGCCGTAAAGTTGGTAAACGAGGGAGTCGATTTGCTGGTCAAGGTTTGTGCAGATGTTCCTGTAAATTTGTATATCGTTTTCGTTTTTAGCTGAATGCAAATATTTCTGGTTCTCAAGCATCTGCTCTACTAATTTAACTAATTTATCATGTTTTTGTTTTTCTTCCTTGTTGCTGAAGTCGATTTTGGGGATAGGAAGTTCTTTTACTTGGCCAATTCTAATTTTTGGAAAAATTTCAGTTTCTGCTTTAAAGTTTTGTTTATAAAAAAATTGAATGAATTTAGAATTTATGATACTAAGTATAAATTTTAAATTATATATATTTTCAATTAATTTTATACAATATAAACTTCTATTAGTAATGAAATTTGATTCATCATAAGTAGCAGTTATGTTTGAGCCAGTTTCTCGAATAATAATTTTTTCTCCAGTAAATACTTCTTCACTCTTTTTATATTCTTTATATGTAGAGATTTCAATAAAACTATTCTTTTTAATACAATATCGTGAAATATCATCGC
Organism: Kapaibacterium sp. (SeqCode); assembly: GCA_036759045.1. GTDB lineage: Bacteria > Bacteroidota > Ignavibacteria > Kapaibacteriales > UBA2268 > JAAYJM01. The sequence continues at coordinate 856 of DAIOVK010000220.1, forward strand.
CAAATAATATTGGTTTAGTATTGTTATCATTTAATACTCTCAAATCCTTTCCAATTTCTAAACCTCTTGTGATTTTTACTAAAGAGTTTAAAGACAATGTATTAGTATTTTTTATTTTTATTAAGTTATTATAAACTATTTTGAATTCTTTATCTTCGTTTATTATTTTTGAATTTATTAAGTACTTTCGATTTGATTCTTTAACTTCAAAATATTCAATATCATATTTGTTGTTATTTTCAATTTGTGAAATTATTACACAAGTAGGCATTTTAACGTTATTAAAAACGCCATCGCCATAATTTGAGATACTTTTAAGGTATGAATTCTCTAATAATAATTTTCGTGATTGAATATAATTCATTCCTTTTAAAAAAAGATTAGGTATAATAATACCTAAAAGTCCACTTTTTTTTAATATCTTTATTGACTTTTCGATAAATAATTGATATATATCAAAAAAATTAACGGCAGATTTATATTTCTCTTTAAAATAATCAATTGTATTAATATTTAGATTTTCATATTTTACATACGGCGGATTCCCAATAACCACATCGAAACCACCATTTTTCATAATTTCTGGGAAGCCATTTTCGCCGGTCCAGTCGAAAGTATTGATTTTTCTTTTTTCCTTTTCGTTAAATAAAGAAGGTCGGTTTTCAAAATAAAAATCACTTTCAATAAGCGAATTACCACATTTGATATTGTTATCTAAATTTGGCAGCAACTGACTTTCAGAAAATAGTTCCTGTTTGTATTTTTCAATATAAGCAGTATCTTCAAGCAATTTGATATAAAGAGAAAACTTAGTAACTTGCACAGCTTGGAAATCAATATCAACGCCGTAAATACAACCTTTCAGTAATATATTTTTTAATAAAGGTGTAATATGAATAATTGGCTCGTTTCTTTCATTTTCTTCAAATAAGCATAGTTTACACCATTTTTCATTTATTTCATTCAAACTGAATTTTGCATCAATAAGCTTTTTATAATTAATACTTAAATAATTATTACACCAATCAATCAATCTTTGATAAGCAACAATAAGGAAGCTACCAGAGCCGCACGCTGGGTCAATAATTTTAATATTAATTATGTCGTTTATATCTTTTATTTTCTCTAATTTTTTTTCGAGCGTATTTTCTACAATGTATTCAACGATATATCTTGGAGTATAGTAAACACCGCTGGCTTTTTTATCTTCGTATTTTGGAACAAGTTCAATTTTGTTTCTTCGTTTAACAATTTGCTCAGCAATAAAGTATTCATATACATATCCGATAATTTCTACTGGCATAGCAGCAAGAGTGTAAACAGAAGTATCGGGCTTAAGAACTTCAAAAATTTTGATTAGAACGCGGTTTTCAATTTCGATTTCGTCAAATTCTTTTTTATATTCAAATATACTACCATTGTAAGCATTATTAATTTTTACGAAAATATTTTTGCATAATTCGTAAAGTTTAATGTCTTTCTTTTTAGAATTATTAATTTCATTAAGAATATCAGTAAGATAATCCACTTCAATTCCTCTATCGGCAAGCATTTTGATAAAAATAATGCGGTTTATAAACATCAGAGTTGCCTGAGAAATTGTGAAATCGTCTAATTCATTGTTTTTCGCATACATACTACGTGCAAGTTCGAGCCGCCACATTTTCAAGTCATCTAAGAATTTTAAATCGGGTGCAATGCGGTTTTCTTTCAATTGTTTATCGGTAAGTTCCCATTTTGCGAGAGAGCCGTTCGCAACATTATTTCTTTCGAGCAAATCCCAGATTAAATCGAACTTTTCGACATAATCTTTGTATGTTAAATCAAATGGTTTAACAATATGCTTATTAAAAACGGCAAGGTTATCAATATTTGGTTTAAATAATGGTGTGCTATCGGAGCAGTCGAAGAGCCGAAACTCTTCGAAATCGGTTAGAATTGCAAGTGGGCAGCGGTTCTGGGGTAAATCTGTTGCGTTCAGAGTGGAATGTGCATATTGATAAACCTGCCGAATATATTTCACATTGTTTTTCAGGTTATAAGAGGGATGCTTTGCTTCAATGAAAAGATGACGTTTCATTCTGCCTGATTCAGAAGGCAATTTAAGCAAGTAGTCAGGTCTGACGGTGGAATCAGCAATTTTTAAATGTGGCTGAACAACAAACTCTTCTTTTCCATAGTCTAATCCAATATTAGAAGTATTCCAGTTAAGGTAGCTAAAAAATGGTTTAATGTAACGGTCTTCAATTTGAGCTTCATTTTTTTGCTTGTCTGCAAGAATTGTTGGTAAATTTCTTTTAAAATCTTCAACTAAGTTTGTAATTTTCTCTTTTGCTTCTTCTTTTGTAAACATATTTACTTCAGATTTTTTTCGAATATTGCAAATTAAGAAATAATTGTTAATTATTAATTGTTAATTTTTTTTCGGTTTATGGTTAATGGTTTGTGGTTTGTGGTAAGAAATCAATAACCCAGTAACCAACTACCAATAACCGATAAATCTGTTCAGTAGTTCTTAATTTTTACCTTCTTTTTTTCAAGAAAATTTCGTATATTTGTAAACTAAATATTTTATTTTTCTAATAATTATAAGAAAAAAATGGAAAATCTTGAATTAAATGAAAATAATGAACTAAGAACAGATGAAATCATACCGCAAGAGCCAAATGGAGCAAATTCAAGCGAGCATAATGGAAATGAGCATTACGATGCCGACAGCATTAAAGTACTTGAGGGATTAGAAGCAGTCCGTCTTCGTCCTGCTATGTACATCGGTGATACAGGAGAGCGTGGTCTGCATCATTTAATTCAAGAAGTTGTTGATAATTCAATTGACGAAGCACTCGTTGGTGCTTGCAAACAAATTACTGTAACTTTACATAGTGATGGTGCTTGTAGCGTAGAAGACGATGGACGCGGTATTCCCACTGGAATCCACCCCGTTAAGCAAATTTCTACTCTCGAAGTAGTAATGTGCACATTGCACGCTGGCGGAAAATTCGATAAAAGTTCATATCAGGTATCTGGTGGTCTCCACGGTGTTGGTGTTTCCTGCGTCAATGCACTTTCTTCTAAAATGGAAGTAACTGTTAAACGCGAAGGTAAAATTTTCCAGCAGATTTACCACCTCGGTATTCCTGAATCCCCTGTAAGCGTAATCGGCGAAACTGAAGAAACTGGCACAAGCATAAAATTTTACCCAGACGAATCAATTTTTAAAACTACTACTTTTAAAGCATTTAGAGTAGCTGAACGACTTCGCGAACTTGCGTTCTTAAACCCATTTATCAAAATATTTTTAAATGATGAACGTGAGGATTTGCATAAGACCTACCACTACGAAGGTGGTCTTGTTGATTTCGTCAAATATATTGACAAAAATTCTACTTCCTTAGTAAATCCAATTTTAATTACTGGTGCCGACACAAACGGTACTGCTTATGAAACTAAAGTAGCAATTTGCTTCCAATACAATAGCGGATACAACGAAAATTTGCTTTCTTACGTAAACAACATCAACACAGTAGAAGGCGGAACCCACGTTTCTGGTTTTCGTTCCGCTTTCACAAGGACAATGAATGCTTACGCAGCGGCAAATAAAATAAATAAAGAACAGCTAATTGGCGACGACTTTAAAGAGGGCTTGACGGCTGTTATTTCTGTTATGGTGCCAGAGCCACAATTTGAAGGGCAGACAAAAACCAAGCTCGGAAACGGCGAGGTTGAAGGTATAGTTAGAAGTATAGTTAATGAAAAACTTTCTTTTTATCTTGACCAAAATCCATCAGTTGCAAAAAAGATTATCGAAAAGGCAGTCCTTGCAGCCGATGCCCGTATTGCTGCTAAAAAGCAAAGGGATTTCGTCAGACGTAAAAACGCACTCGAAAATACCGCTCTTCCGGGCAAACTAGCAGATTGCTCCAGCAATAATCCAGATGAATGTGAAGTGTTCATCGTTGAGGGAGATTCTGCGGGTGGCTCTGCAAAGCAAGGCAGAGACAGAAAATTCCAAGCTATTTTGCCACTTCGTGGAAAAATTCTTAATGTCCAAAAAGCTGCCCGTATGAGCAAAATTTTAGAAAACGAAGAAATTAGAGCAATTTTTACTGCGATTGGTGCTGGCTTCGACGAAGGTTTCGACCCTGAAAAAACAAGATACGGAAAAATTATCCTTATGGCTGATGCTGACGTTGACGGCGCTCATATCCGCACTTTGCTTATGACCCTCTTTTTCCTTTATATGCGTGAGTTAATCAATAAAGGAAAACTTTATATAGCACAACCACCTCTTTATAAAATTAAAAAAGGCAAGCAGGAATACTATGCCTATAACGATAGCGAAAGAGATGAAGTAATTCAACGGATTCGCAAGGAAATACAAAACAAGAAGAATCCACAACAGGAAGTAACTGAAGAAATACCTGAAGGAGCTGCTAACATTGACGGAATAATTATTTCCCGCTATAAAGGTCTTGGAGAAATGAATCCACAGCAGCTTTGGGATACTACAATGAACCCTGAAACAAGAACTTTGCTTAAAGTTACTATTGAATCGGCTATTGAAGCAACTATGATTTTCGAGATGCTTATGGGCGATAAAGTTGAGCCACGCCGACTGTTTATCGAAAAAAATGCCCAATACGTGAAGAATTTGGATATTTAATTAATGATTAATTGTTAATGATTAATTGTTGATGATTAATGATTAATGATTAATTGTTACCAAAACGTTAACAATAATAGCAATATTTTATGTCATTTCGAACCCCAAAATAAAGCAAATGCTTTATTTAAAAGAAGATGACAAAATTTTACCCCTGTCATTCTGAAGCGCAGCGAAGAATCCAGAAATTTTTTTTAACCACTACTCTCTGGATTCTTCACTTCGTTCAGAATGACAGACAAAT
>DAIOVK010000221.1:0-5750 GCA_036759045.1 Kapaibacterium sp. (SeqCode)
GTGAAAACTCCACCTTTAGGGTCAGCAACATCTTCACCAAAAATCAGCATTTTGTCATTCAATCGCATCTCTTCTTTGAGTGCGTGATTTACAGCATCAACTAAAACAGCATTGCTGCCGGCTTTGTAATTTGTTTCATCAGAATAATTTAGATTTCTTGTTTCAACTGGAGCAAAAATATGATTTAAAGAATCTACTGCTTCAGCATCGGGACGTTCCCAAGCCCAGTCAGCAGCATCATCAATTTCTTTCTTTACTTCTTTTTGCAAAGCATCAATTTCGTTAAAAGTAGCAATTTTATTTTCTATTAAATAACTACTGAATTTTGCGATGCAATCTTTTTCTTTTTTAGCTATTTCCAATTCTTCTAAATTTCTGTATTTTCGTTGGTCATCGCTTGAGGAATGAGGAAGAAGCCGTTCAACCATAGCGTGCATAATTACAGGTCCACGACCGGAGCGAATATGCTGAATAGCATCTTGAGCTGCTTTGTAAGAAGCAAGAAAATCGGTACCATCGAAAGTAATCATTTTTAAATTATCATAGCAGCAAAAAGTATGTCCAACCGAGCCGCCCATTGATTGAATTTCACGAGGCACGGAAATGGCATATCCATTATCCTGAATGCAAAACAGCACTGGAAGTTTTTCGCGGGACGCCCAGTTCACTGCTTCGTAAAATTCACCCTGAGAAGTAGTTCCTTCGCCGGAAGCCACGTAAGTTATTTCGTCAGTCCCATTTTTTTTACTTGCTAAAGCGGTACCTACAGCATTTAAGAACTGAGTGCCAGTCGGAGAAGATGCTGTTGGCATATTGAGTTTTGGGTGTCCGAAATGCCCCGGCATTTGTCTGCCACCTGTTGCAATGTCTTCCGGTTTCCCGAAAGCGAGCAGAAAATATTCACGCGCAGTAAAGCCCAGAGAATATGAAATAGCGATGTCTCTGTAATAAGTCCAAGCCCAGTCGTAGCCACTTTTCATAGAAAGCCCGACTGCGGTTTGAACTGCTTCATGCCCACTTCCGCCAATGTGGAAAAAGGATTTGCCCTGCTTTACTAAAGTCAGATGTTTATCATCAGAAATACGAGCCCTCATCATCATTTTTAATGCGTTTAAAAGAAATTCCTTTGACAGAGATAAATCCTTAACTATATCTCCTTCAGTTTTTATATATTGATTAGAGCAGCCGGGACCTTTATTTTCGTAGCATTTTGAACCGCTTTTAGCTTCTTCAATTGCTTTCATCATAATTTCCTGCTCTTCGCTTTGACTTTTGCTTTTTGTATTACTTTTCATTTAAGTACCATTTATTATTAATAATTATATTTCTTTGGATATTCAAAAAACAATAGTTTTGAATTGCTTTTGGATATATTTTCCCATTTATTTGTTTCAAACTCAATTCCAATTGCTGCACAGGTTGGAAGATTATCAATTTGTGTGTTACTTAAAAAACAAGCTAGTTCAGTAATGGTTGGATTGTGACCAACTAAAAAGATTAAATCATTTTTTGAATCTATTTTTGAAACAATTTCCAACACTTTTTGACGTGAAGCTAAATATATTGTTTTATCTTTAATAATGCTTTCTTCCGGATAGTTAAAGGCAGAAGCAATAAAATTCGCTGTAGTCAAAGCTCTAACGGCAGAACTTGTTATAATTAAATCCGGTTTCTGTATCTTTTCTGTTAATATATTTGACATTGCAGGTGCATCTTTCATTCCTCTTGGGTTTAAAGGTCTTTCATAATCATCTAACCCGGAATTGTCCCAGCTTGATTTTGCATGTCTTATTAAAACTATTTTTTTCATATTATTTTGTTTAGTAATTAATAAAAATTTTATAAATATAATAAAAACTAACAATATAAAAAAGTATAAGATTGATTTGAAGCTTTATTGAATTGATATGACTTCTTTTGCCTGTTATTCTGGAGTATTCAGTAGTGAATATTGGTATTCCCTAATGAAAATGAACAAAGAGGTTTTTAGTCATTACTTATTTGTCATTAGTTATTAGTTATTAGTTATTAGTAACTCAACTTTCCTAGTTGTCTTAAGTATTTGTAATATATGAATAATATAAAAAAGAACAAAAGTGGTAAAAAGACAATAGATACACCTCCCCTTTCCCCCAGGGCTGATACGTTCTTTTATTTTATACCACAAATCCAATTCCCCTCTTGAGAGGGGATTATAAGGGTGTGTTCTTTTTTCCTAATTTAAAATCTACTTTCTGATTAAAGAGAAATAATATGCTAATTATAGCTTATCTCCTTGATATTGATTCAGATATTAAATGTAAGAAAGAACACACCCATTTAATCCCCTCTCAAGAGGGGAATAAGAAAAGTTGATTTAAAGAACGTATCAGCCTAGGGTTAACCCGATGGTCGATTATTTTAACAAGGGGTTGCAACTCCTTGTTAGATAGTTAGATATTCCATATCTGGCAGATATGGAATACCTAATCTTTGATGTCAGAAAGTATATTTTAGCCATACTATCAATTAGCAGTTTGCATTGCTTTCCTCTTTTACTTTCGCACGAGTTTCCTGAACATTGCGATAGTAAAAAAATCTAAACCATCTAAACTCTCTAATCAACTTTCAATTCTTTAAGCAATTTTTCTGCACTTTGTATAATTCGTGGGTTGTCACTTGCTTTCTTGAGTTCTAAAACTTTTTTTGTATTTTCTATCGAAAGTTCTTGTTTGTTCAGTTCTTTTTGAGCTTTTGCTATGTAATAATAAAAGGATATATTATTAGGTTGAGTTTGAACTTTTTCAGTAAATATGCTTTCAATTTTTTCCCATTCTTTAAATTGAGAAAGCACCTCAAAAGCAAAACTTAGCAAGTCTTTTTCATTTGGAGCAAGCTCAAGAGCTTTATCTAAATACTGAATAGCTCCAGCTTTATTTCCGGTTTGTGCTTCGAGAACAGCGAAGTTATTGTAAATACTGAAATCATTTGGACTTAAGGCAACAGCTCTTTGCATATTGCTTCTTGCGACCTGAAGCAAGTTTTGAAGTTGCATTTTATCTTGCGGCGACTTACCACCTTTCTTTTGGATAATCTGCATTATAGCATAAAAATACTGCCCATTTTCCTGAACGATGTTGCTTGCCTGACGAATTCTCGAAAGAGTAGAATCTGGCTCAATAATTTTATTATTTGAAATAGTAAAATTCTTTTCATTGAAGTTTGGACTATAGCCCCTTTCCCACCAGATTGTATCTTTTAATTCGTTATTCCTTAATACCTTAACGATACGATAATTGGTATTGTCATAAACCGGGGCAAAATACTGCATTTTTTCCGGTTCAAACTGAAGCATAGCAGCAGCTGTATTAAGGTTAAGCGGTTCAGTTTTGCAGGCATTATAACGGTTTGAACCGATATTTGCAGGCAGCACCATATTTGAATTCATTAGCAAATAATCTGCTTTGTATTTTTTGCATAAATCGAATAGCTGCTGCTCTGTTCCGAAGAATGCATTCCCAAATTCTTCTGCTCTGCGGCGAATGTAATTATTTTCAAATTGTGAATTAAGGATTACTGGTCTGTCTGTATAAAGTAAAATCATAGGACCATCGCTAATTTGCGTTAGGAAAGCAGCGTTTTGCGGAGTGTTTTCCTTTACCCAGTTGAATACTGCCAGCTTATCTGTAACGTCTTCCTTGATTTCCGGCTTAATTACTTTATATACTTCGTAATTGGAATAACACATATAAACAATAATCAAACAGGAAGCAAGTGCAATAAGTGCAGTAAGTGACTTTCCTCCACTTGAATTTTTGGTTTTACCTTTTGTAAAAATTTCATTAATATTGCTCAATGTGTAAGGAATGAAAGGCATTGCTATTGCAGTAAGCACCGCAAGAAATATAACCAGACGCCCAATCATAAACGAAGCAAGCAAAGAACCAATAAAGACAATAAATAGCAGTATTTTTTCCTTTTTTTTGTTTTGATTGAAAAGTGAAATTAAGAAAAAGATAGGAATAAGGATAAGCAGCCACCAAAGAGAACGGAAATTTTCATAAATCTCATTTGTTGTTAATCCCTCAAAATTGCCAGTCCAGAAAACACGGGCATCGTAAGGTATTTCGCTAGGGTTTGCCGGCGCCTGTCCTAAATACATTAATTTATACCAAAATAGTGAAAATACGTGTGAGTACTCTTTTATATGTGTATTGAAAATAAAGTTACTTGCATTCAGTACGATTAAAACTCCAAATGAAAGCAAAACCTTCACAGCTATTTTGTCGTTAAATTTTGCAGCCCAGTATTTTTTCCCGTAGTGCATCAATAAAATTGTATAGCAAATAAGCATTGGCTGAGAAAAAATAAATGTTCTGTTCCAAAGCACCGGAACAAGCCCGGCAACAAGCCCAGCAATAGAATAAATTGTTAAGCTTTTAATCCAATGTTCATTTATATCTTTTGAAAAAGTGTAAACAAGGAAAAAAGAACCTGCGAGCAGTAAAAACATAAATTGCGAAAAGTGCCAGGAAATCAGAGCTATGAAAAGCGAAACAGCACCGAGAATTGGATATACTATTTTCTTTTTATTCAGACTGATAATAAAAAATACTATGAACAAAATTATAAAAATAATTGAAAAGTCTTCTTTGAGATAAATATTAGATACCTGCCTGAAAAAACTTGCAGGAACAAGCATCCAGGCAAGAGACGCAAGCAGTCCGTAAATCGGGCTTTTCCAAATCGCCCGGACAGAAAAATAGATTATTAATGTCAGCAGAGATGAGAAAACCGCAACAAACCACATCAGGTAAATATGAAACGGAACATCTTTTGAAATAAACCACTGATAAAACCAGCCATGAACTGGCTCCATAAAAGTAGTGTAATCTTTCCATGCATCGACACCATCGGGGTATTGTAGCTTTACATCATTGGAAAGAGTTGACCAGATTTGCGGGTCGCCATCAGCAAACATCTTAGCGTAACGGTATTGGTATGCAGTTTCGCTCCAAAACATTGCATTATCTTTGCCATCTGAGTAGCCCGGGTTCTGCTTCATCATATTCACTTTAAACTCAGAGTAGTTTGAAGTAGAGATAATAATAAGAAAAACTGCTATTACTACGTCAATTAGTAGCAGGAGCATTTTGCTTTTTGGGTACAAAATGTTTTCTAATGATTTAAATTCATTAGATTTGCTTGGTGCTTTAACACTTTTCTTTTCAATTTTTTTAGATTTTTTGTTCATTTTTGTAGTATATTTTCAATTAAATATTTTATTACAAAATAATATTTTCAATAAAAGTTTTTAGTAATCAGTTCGTAAATGCAAATTTGCTATTTCATCAATTTTTTTATTTGACCAAGCTTTTTCATTCCAAATTTTATCCATTTCTTTATCAATTTTTTCAGATATGAATTTTGATAAAATATTTTTTAGTTCAAGAAGTTCAAACTCAGTAAGATTATATCTTAAGAGTTTAATTAACTCCAACTCAAAATTTGTCAATTTATTTTCTCTTGTATTCATTTTTTTTATTTAATATTTATCAATTCTCAAATATAATAAAAAAAGATTAAAGATGAATTTCTTTAATATCAGATTACCAGACCTTTCTTAATATTACTTTTCCAAATTTCAGAACTCCTTGCCCATCGTAGTTTGCTATTTCGCAGTCTTGTCATTTCGAACCCCCTGATAAAGCAAGACCTTTATTTAAATGGAGATGACAAAATTTTACCCCTGTAATTCTGAATCGCAGCGA
>DAIOVK010000222.1:0-5741 GCA_036759045.1 Kapaibacterium sp. (SeqCode)
ATTCCGTAGGAATTATATATTTGTAACAAGAATAAACCTTGACTGTGCTTATCCCTTAGGGATTATATATTAAAAAAGCTATTATATATTTAATTCCTATGGAATAAAAAATACTCATAAAAGCATTGTTACAAAAATTTATCTCTAACGGGATAAGTAGAATAGCAGAACGTTTAAAAGATGTGTACAATCGTTAGCTCAAGAGGGGAATAAGAAAAGTTTATTAAAAGAATGTTTCTAAACTACACTTTTTCATTTCTCAAAAGAGAAATTGCGTAAGGTGAGTTATATAATTAAGTGATAGAAAATGATATATTATATAATACTATGAATAATAGATAATTAAGAAATATTAGAAATTAAATAATTTAAAAAGAAATTTCAATTATTACCGTGATATTCTAAGATAAGAAGAATTGCTAAAGTTATAAATAACTCAAAAAAAAGTCATCAATGATATTGAAAGCATTGATGACTTAAGTTTTAATTATGATAAAGCTACTTGGTAGAACTTTCCAAGCGTTTCATTTGAGAGAAGATGAATACAGCAGAAAGTAAGCAGCAAACAACGAAAATACCCCATAACTGCCATAAATCAATAGCCACCCACATCATTGAACCAACAACGAGCAGTTTATTACCAAGAGCAGTAGCTAAAAGCCATCCACCTTGCATTAAACCTTGGAAGCGTTGAGGAGCTACTTTGGATACAAATGATATACCCATAGGAGAAAGGAAAAGCTCTGCAATAGTTAGTATAAAATATGTACTAATAAGCCAGTAAGGAGATATTCTGTCTGGTGAAGGAGCTCCGCCTAAAGAAGCTGGTGAAGCTAAAGCTAGTGATGCAACAATCATTAAAGCGAAACCAAAGGCAGCAAGAATCATACCTATACCAATTTTCTTTGGAGTTGTAGGTTCTTTTTTGCGTGAATTAAGCAAAGCAAAGAATCCAACTACAACAGGAGTTAAAAATACGATGAAAATTGGATTGAATTGTTGAAAAATTTCCGGTTCAATAGCATTGACATCAGTAAACATAGTATATTGCCAATATGATAATAAGCGACCAGCAACTAGAAGTAAAGCACCGAGTCCGCGGTTAGCACCGGTTGAATTTTTTTTGACTAAAAGAACAACACCGATAATTGCTGCAATAACGCACAATAGTGATTTAATATCAAAGAATAAATAAGTAAAAGGACCTACTGCTTTAACAGTATAGTCGCGAGCGAATAAGGAAAGAGTTAAACCGTTTTGATGGAATGACATCCAGAAGAAAATAACAACTGTAAATACCAGCATCAGAGAAATCACTCTTGGACGTTCTTCCTTTGTTGACATTTTGAAACTACCGGCAACGAAAGCTCCAAAGAGACCGAATGCAAAGGCAATATCAATTTGTTGAGAAATTAAATATACAACAACTGCAACGGCGATTGCAGAAATTGCAGTAAATACAACGGTTTTTGAAAGCTCAGAAACTTCGATTTTAGCAGCAGCTTTCTTCTCTTTATTTGGTAATTTTTTCATAAATAGAATATAAACTACCAAAGAGATAATCATAGCAGCAGCTGCAACTCCGAAAGCATAGTTGTATCCTGTTGCGAATGCGTCTATATAATTTTGAGAAAAACTCATTAAATCTGTTATACTACCAGAGTATGCTTTAGAAGCTAAATCCTGAAGAGTTGTTGTGTCTTGAAGACGTCCTCCAATAAACTGATTACATAAACTTGCAAGGTCGGCATCATAAATATAACCTTTGGTGCTTAAAAACCAGTTACGTATTCCATTAGCAGCACTCGGAGCAAAGAAAGCACCAATGTTGATACCCATATAAAAAATGCTGAAAGCAGAGTCACGAAGATGAGAATATTTAGGGTCATCATACATTTGTCCGACTAATGCCTGCAAATTTCCTTTGAAAAGTCCGTTTCCGAATGCAATTATAAGAAGTGCTAATAAAGAAAATCCAAGAGTTAAGCCGGGAGTTGCCATTAAGATATAGCCACCCAACATTGTCAATATACCAACTAAAATAACTGTTTTATATTTCTGCGTGGCATCTGCGATTATACCGCCTATTAATGCCAATGCATAAATTGCAAAATAAAACCAACTATAATAGTTACCAGCATCAGCCGGATTTAAATCATAACGTGCCTGGAGAAAAAATACCAAGCAAGCCATCATTGTGTAGAAGCCAAAACGTTCACCCATATTGGCAAAGAAAGCAACTAATAGTCCCTTTGGGTGTCCTTTTAACATACTTTTTCCTTAATTAATTCATAAAATTTGTTTATTAAAAAAAATTAATATACAAAAAATTTATAAAAGATAAAAAGTTTATTTCTATTTAATGTTGTGCTTTGTTTAACTGAAGATTGTTACATAGTTGATAATTGTGTTTTAAACTAAATTGTAAAAATTTTTCTCAAATCCAGTTTGCACATATATCGTCAATATTTTGCTGAAGTTCTATTGTTTTCGAAATTGAAGCAGCGACTTTTTTAATATGATTGATTTCGTTATATGATAATTCCATTTCTTTTCGTGCTTTCAAATATTTGTCAAATACCAAATAACCGCCAATTTCGTATTCCCAAACAGATTTTAGAAAATTCTCAAAATACTGCGTTTTATTAATGTATAATCTTTGTAATTCTTCGTTGTAGGAAATCTGTTTAACTTCGTTATTGCCTGCAACAGCAAATACTGGCATTTCGTTTTTTGGATAGTCACGCTTTAATAAATGATTTTCAATTAACTCTGTTCCCAATTCTGAAAGTTTTTCAAATAATACCTTATCTTTTGTAAAAAGAATTTTAGGAAAATCAATTTTCAGAAACTCAAAGTATTTTTCTCTGTATGTTGGTGAAAATAAAATTGCGTAAATATATCCTAATATTTGCTCTGGCGTAAAATCACTTAATTTATTTTCTTTCAAGAATTTATGAAATTCTTTTGAGAAATTGTCTTTTTTCTGCTGGTCTTTAAAAAGATAATCGTTTCCGTTTTGGTCTGAATTTCCGTTTGAATTGTAGATGTAAAGGGGGGCGATGTATGTTTCTGAACCAGAATGACGACCACCAAGTGAGCCATCAATAGCAATGTCAGAAATAAATCCATAATTAGATTTTTTCCCCTTTGCAAAACGTGGAAAAACTAACCCAAGATTTTCTTTCCTATTAATATTTTCATGAACAGAAGTTGAAGGACGACTTGTAAAACCTATTTGATAGTAAATATACCTTATATCAAATGGACGATAATGAATTTTAAGGATATTTATTTCTGAAAAATTTTTAATTTTTAATTTTTCTGTTAACTTGTAACTTCCAGAATCATTTACATTATATTTGTTTTTAAAATCTTTATCATAATTACCTGAAAATAAAGTTTGAATTCTTTTTTCAAGTTTATTTGCTTCTTTATCAATAAATAAACTATCTCTATCTGTTTTAATACCACTATTAAATATTTTAAAAATTTTGGTCAAACTCCAACCTTTTTCATATTGTTCTATATGCGTAAAATCTTTTTCGACAAACCAGTAATATGGCTCTTGCGGTTTCAGACGTTTCCAATTCACAGTTTCCAGGTCATTATCCCAAAGAAAGTCGAATTTATCTTCTCTTTTTGTAATACCATTATCAAGAGTTGAGAAATAGTAAACTTCTTTTTCTTTCAGTGGTTTTGGTGTTTTTATAAACAAAGCTATTGCCACTCCAACAGTAATATCGAAAACGTTTTTATCCCCTTCTCCTATAATGCTGTTTCCATGTAGATTAAGAATATATATTTTGTCAAATGATTCGTAAAGTGATTTTCTCATCTGGCGGTGTGTAATGCCGCTTAAATACGAATTGTTGGTAATAATTCCCACAATTCCCTGCCTTTCACTTTCGATTTTGCCAGTTACTGAATTATTTCCTTTTTTGTATGAATACTTAGCTCCTTCAATTTTCGCCTGTGCAAACCTAATAAACTTTATGTAATCGTCATCAATGTTGATTTTAGCTTCCTGCAGTCCTTTTTTGTAGTCGTTTATAAGCGATTGGATAAAAGGTTTTTTATTTTTTGAATAATTGCTGTATGGTGGATTTCCAAGAACAACCCATACTTTTTTTTCTAATTTTATTTTTGTTGCTTGCTCGCCTTCGTCTGAAATGTAGGGAAATAAAGGATTTCGTTGATAATAAGCGTCATCAAGTGTGTCGGTTAAAAATACTTTTGTTCTGTCGTCCTGTTCAAATTTATATCCTTCTTCTGTCAAAAATTTTGTTAGCTTTAGATGTGCAATAGTATAAGGTGCAATAAGATACTCGAAACCAAAGAAATTTTCTAACAAATTATTGCGAATAAATCCGTTTTTTTGTCCTTTGTCGATATTTTCTAATGCAGTTTTAAAAGATTCCAAAAGGAAAGTTCCTGTTCCGGTTGCAAAATCCAAAACAGAAATATTATCATCGTCTAAACCCGATTTTTTAAAATCCTTAATCAGAGATTGCTGAACTGCTTTAACGATAAAATGCACGACTGCTGCCGGTGTATAATAAACACCTTTTTCTACTCGTTTTTCCTGATTGTATGCTTTTAAGAAATTTTCGTAAAAGTAAATATATGGGTCTTCAAATTCACGCCCTTTTTTATATGCAAATGAAAGTTCTTTTTGAACTTGGGAGTAATCTGTATTGTTTAAAATGATAAGTAATTTATCTATTATCCAGGCGATACCGTCTGGAATATTGGAAAGACGCAGCAAGCCGAATATTTCCTCAAAAATCGACAATGATTTTGGAATAAATTCTATGAAGTTATACTTATCAATTTTTTTAGTTGCTGAAAGAGCAGACAAAAGCAAACCATAAGTAACAGTTTGGGCGTAAGCGTCTATAAAATCAGATGGTTTTAAATCCTCAATCAGTGTTCTTGAAAATAAATCGAATAAACCTTTTAACTTTTCTTTGAATTGTGATTTTTCGCTACTATTCCACAAATCCAAAAGTTCATCGTGCAAATATTGAGCGTGTTTTGCGAGCAAAATTGATAATTTTTCGGTTTTCTCTATTTGCTGAATTTTTGAGTTAAAAAATTCGCTCATTAAAATTTTAGTTTTTTCTATATTGCTTTCCTGCAGTTTATCTTCTCCTTTAATCAATAAAGTAGAATTTAAAAGTGGTTCGCCGTCGCGAAACAAAATAAATTCCCTGTAATTTGTAAAAAGGAAATTTGGTATTACGTTAAGGTATCTTTTAAGTTGTGGAGAATCAATATAAATGGACAAATCATCTTTGAATGGCTTTGTTTCAATCCAGCCGATTTCCAAATCATTTTCAGATATTTTAAAATCCGGTTTTCCGAAAGATTGCGTTTCAGTTTTTTTATTTTCCTGAATAATTTTAAGCGATTTTCTTGGTTTGATAGCATTCAGCAAATTTTCAAAATCTGTTCGCAAAGTGTATTCGGTTGATTGTTCAATCTTTTTTTTTATGCTATCGTAATATTCTACAAAATCCATTTATTTGATTTTTCTAATTTCTTATTTAATACATTTATTAACGAATTCTCATTCATTTACGAACAAATTAACAAAATTTTTTTATTTTTGAAAGTATATTTATTGAAAAATATTGGAATAACAAGATTAAACCTGAATTATACAAAAATTATAGATTAATACTTTACTCAACTTTCCTAGTTGAAAAAATGAAGTAAATATAGAGTAGTAGTGCAAA
>DAIOVK010000223.1:0-5727 GCA_036759045.1 Kapaibacterium sp. (SeqCode)
TTTTTTTACTAAATAAATCTTTCAATTACGTAAAATTGGGAGAGTTAGAGATTAACTTCAGTTTCCCGCACTTTTGAAATTACTCACTTATTTTGATTAATCTTGCAGCAAAGGCACCATCAAAATTTTGAATATGTGGGAAAGTTTGCAAATAGCCATCTTTACAAATAGCAGCGGGGATATATTGCTCAGCAGGGTCAAGTTTAAAGTTTGGGAAGTTTTCCAAAAACCAGTCAATATTAAGAAAATTTTCTTCAGGTTCCATTGAACAAGTTGAATAAATAAGCACGCCACCGGGTTTGACAATTTTTGCGCCTGAAGCTAAAATATCTTTTTGAACTTTTGCTATATTATATACATCGTCTCGTTCCCTTTTCCATTTTATATCCGGTTTTTTTGCAATAGTTCCTGTACCGGAACAGGGTACATCCATAAAAACAATATCAGGTTGGAAATTAGATTGAAAAGTAATAGCATCACCAAGAGCAGCAACAATAGATTTCAGTCCGAGGCGAGCAGCTCCTTCTTCGATTGATGGCAGTTTGTTTTTATATTTATCAATAGCAATTAATCTTCCCTTATCTTTTGCTAATTCAGCGAGGAAAAAAGATTTTCCGCCAGGTGCGGCGCATAAGTCAATTATGTCGGCACCTTGGAAAGGACGCGCCAAAAGTGTAGCAAGCGATGCTGCTTCATCTTGAATAGTAATTTTTCCATCGACAAAAATATCTAAAGCAGTAACGTTCAAACGTGGCGTTTTTAAAATAAGTGATTGACTAAGATATTTTGATTTTTCAAAAACAATATTTTTTTCAGATAAAAATTTCTCAATATCATAAACATTAGCTTTTAAAGTATTCACTCTTATAGTAACATTTGGTTTACGATTATTTGCATTAAGGAGCATTTCTGCTTCGTCAATTCCGAAACGGTCCACCCAACGCCTGACCATCCACCGGGGATGAGAATGATAAACAGTAAGAAAATATATAGGGTCAGCATCTTTGTCTGGAAAACGAATATTTTCAATATTACGTGAAATATTTCTTAAAACGCCATTAACGATGCCGGCAGTTTTTTCGCCCTGAATTCTTTTTACGATTTCGACTGATTCATTAATAGCAATAGCATCGGGAATCTTGTCTAAAAAGAGTATTTGGTACAATGCAACCCGCATTGCATTTTTAACAATATTCAGACATTTCATATAATCGCCGTAATAGAACCCGACTAAAATATAATCAAGCCGTTCTTTCCAGCGAATTACTCCATTAACTAATTCAGTCAGTAACTGCTTATCTAATTGATTTAGCTTCCCGGTATTAAGCTCATAATCAACTAATTTATTGATATAGGAGTCGCTACGCTCGAACCTGTTTAAGATTCTTATTGCGGCTGACCGTGAGTCAGATAAGCTTTCTAATGATTGCTTTTCTTGAAATGAAGCGTCGTTATTCATACTGTGTCCCATTGTTACTTTTTTTTATTTTTTCTTAAATTTACTGACTTATTCTACTTTATTCTATTTATTTTATTTTTTCATACTTTTTTCATAAAAAAAAGTTGCTTTTTTACAACTTTTAAAGTAAATTAAAAAATTGAAATATGCAAAATAAATTCACAAAATATTCATTTTGCATTAAAATAAATTATTTATTAATTATTTTGAACTAATGATGATGAGAGTAGCCAATTTTATTTACGTGATAGCATTTTTAATATGTTGTAATTTCTTATATTCTCAGGAAATTATAAATAATAATGAGGAGCAGACGAATATATATGCTGCATTATTTGAGAATTCATCTGTTAGACAAGACGGTAAAGAGCAGGAAGAAGGAATTTTGTCTAACAAAAATATCAGAATTATAAATTTAGGTCCTATCGTCAATTATAAAGGCCTTGACTATGCACCAACAGTTACTGCAGATGGCAAGACTTTGTATTATGTATCTGATAGGTCCGGTAGCCAATATAACCGTGATTGGGGTATTTATTCACACGATTTTTGGGCTGCAAAAAAAGGTCATCGTTTAGATACTATTTTTTTCGAACCATATAACATTGATACAACCACTCATCTTGGAACACTCGGTGTAAATACTATTTTGAATGAAGGTGCCGCTTCTATTGCTGCTGACGGACAAACATTATATTTTACTGCCTGTGAACGTCCAGATGGACTTGGCGATTGCGATTTGTATAAAACTACTATTGAAGGCGATAAATGGGGACGTCCCGTTAATTTAGGTAGAAATGTGAACACCCGCAGATGGGAATCTCAGCCCTCAATCCATCCATACCAGACTAGAATTTATTTTACATCTAACAGAGACGGTAGTCCTTATGGAAGTAAAAACTTTGATATTTGGTACTGTGATTGGGATGAAGAAGAAGAAGAATGGAAACCGGCTGAAAATTTGAAATCTATTAATACTCCGGGTAGAGAATTTTCTCCTTTTATTGCAGCAGATGGTGTTACACTATTTTTTGCTTCAGATGGGCATAAACCTAATTTCGGTGGTTTAGATTTTTATGTTACTCGTCTTGACCCTGAAACAAATACATGGTCTCAGCCACAAAATATCGGGAAACCAATTAATACATCTGACGACGAACAATTCATTACTTTACCTGCTTCTGGGGATATTATTTATTTTTCTTCCCGTAGAAATGACCTAAAAGGTTATCAGGGCGATTTAGATGTTTTTATGGCTTTCGTTCCTTCATTCTTCAAAACTTTAATTTTGAATATTCAGGTTATTGATGAATGTAGTAAAGCTCCAATTCCAGCAGCTATTCAGGTAAAAAATACTTTAACCGGCAGAATGGTTAAAGATAGTTTGACAAGTTCAAAGCCGCAATTACAAATGATTATTACTTATGCAGACTTTGGAAATCCAAAAGACTCAATTAAAGTTGCAAATTTTGAAGTTACTGCTGAAAATATTAATTATACTAAAGTAGTTAGAATGCAGCCAATCGGACGTCCTCCAATGACTCAAGACCAAAGTGAAGCAGAAAAAGTTGCCGGCGATACTACCGTTATTATTACAATGGGACAAAGACCCGTCATCGGTGCTGAAATTGATGAAGCCGATTACATTAAACGAGTTAAAGAAGTTAAACCAGAATTAGCTAAATTCAATGGACTTGTTATGGAACAGGTCGAAACCTGGGACCTCTATCCATTGCTTAATTACGTCTTCTTTAATGCCGGTTCTTCTGAATTCGCCGATAGATATATATTATTTGAATCTCCAAATGAAACTGCCGGTTTTGCTGATACTACAATTGCAGGTGGTACTCTTGATAAATATTATCATTTACTTAATATTTACGGATACCGTTTGAAAAAACATCCTGAAGCTAAAGTTGAAATAGTCGGCTGCAATGATGCAAATACAAAAGAAGAAAAGAGACCTAATCTTTCAAAAGAAAGAGCTACAATTGTATATAACTACTTGAAAGATATTTGGGGTATTGAAGAAAACAGAATGAAACTTATAGTAAAGAACCTACCTACTGTTGTTTCAAATTTAAAAGATTCTCTTGGTATTGTTGAAAACAGAAGAGTTGAAATTATTAGCAGCGAATGGGAAATTATGAAACCAGTTTTTGATAAAGACCCAAAAACTTTCCCACAACCTGTAACTATGAACTACACTTTGAAAAATGGTATTGAAGATGAATTAGTCGTTAGAAGAAGAGTTGAAATTACCCGCGGTAATGAAAAATGGAAAACTTTAACTGACATCGGGGTTATCGACCCACTACATAAATGGGATTGGAAAAACGAAAAAGGTAAATATCCTACTGATAATACTCCTTATACTGCCCAGCTAATCGTTACAACTAATACTGGAGCAGAATGCGTATCTGACCCAATCAATATTCCAGTACTTCAGGTGAAAACAAAAGATAAAAAAATAGAACGTTTTCAGGATAGTACTTTAGAACGCTATAGCTTAATCCTTTTCCCATTCGATAGATCTGATGCTGGACCAATAAATGAAAGAATTATGCGCGATTACGTTTATGAAAGATGTAAACCAAATTCTAGTATTGAAGTTATCGGACATACTGACGTTGTTGGACTTTATGACCACAACAAGAAACTTTCTGAAAGAAGAGCAACTACTGTTTTTAATGGGATTATGAAAACAACCACCGGAAAAGTTGGCATTATTAATCAACGTGGAGTCGGTGAAGATGAGCCACTTTATAACAACATTCTTCCTGAAGAAAGATTTTACAACAGGACAGTTCAGGTTATAATCAGAACTCCTATTGAAAAATAGTCTTTTTAATTATTAATTATTAATTGTTAATTATTAATTGTTAAAATGGTTTATGGTTTGGAATAGAGCTATAAACCATTTTTTTTTAAAATTTTTAACAATCAAAATCGTTGAATATTTGCAAATTTTGGTAACTTTAAAAAAACAGGAAAGAATTTTTATGATTAAAAAAAGCATTATAAACGCTCTGATAGCATTTGTATTTGTTAGTATGTTCATTTCTTGCGAGAGTGATGACAGCAATTCTCCAATTGAAAAGAAAGAGTATATAACGTATATTATTGATGCATTATCAAGTAATGTATCAAGTGGAACAAATGGTGAATTAAGAACTGAAATTTCAAAGTCTGTTGATTCACTTATTCCTACCGGACTTGAAATATTCAACATAGAAAAACCAAAAACGCTTTCTGGCGAAATTGAAGCAGATAATAATCAAATAAAAATATTTAATGAAAGATTTAAGATATTAGATAACGTTTGGAATATGGAAAATTATTCAAGTGACACTACAATGCACTTTTACGTTGAAAGAAATATTAAATTAAAAAGAAGCAATCAAACTGTCTATCTGGCAGAATATAAGTATGCACGTTTTTTGCCTTTAATTACAAGCACAAAATGGGTTTACGAAAAAGATAGCAATCAATTTATTGAATTTGTTAATGATACAATTTGCAACTTTCAATTCGAAGGTAATTATTTCACTTTAAAATATCAGCGTTTGAACCATATCAATATATTAATGCCAGATAGTTCAAGTATAAAATTTGGATTTGTTTCAGGAATACGTGGATTTTTTACTGACCCGAACACAAAAGAAAAACATTATTTTGTAAAACAATAGTTTCAGAACTCCTGATGCTCTGCAGTTTGTAATTTCGCAGTTATTAAATTAAAACTCTTATTTTAAAAGTGAGTTATCAATTAGTTATTAGTTATTAGTTATTAGTTGTTAGTAAAAATACTAATAACAAATGAGTTTGTGCAAAAACTAGTAAATTCTTAAACAGACAAGAATGTCTGTTCTACTAAGTTATTATAATTCAAGTAGGTCAAACATCCTTGTTTGATAATAATTATTTAAAATCTTAGTTTTTGCACAAACTCAAATGACCAAATGACCAATAAAACTATTTTTTAAGATGGATTCTGACATCCTTCAGAATGACTCTTTTAGTGATGTCATCACCATTTAAATAAAGCACTTGCTTTATCAGGGGGTTGTCAATGACATCTTTTCTTTTTGTCGGTTATTCTGAACGAAGTGAAGAATCTCAAACTCTGTTTTACCAATGACTTGTGAGATTCTTCGCTGCGCTCAGAATGACAGTGCTAAGTGATGTCATCTTCATTTAAACAAAGGTCTTCCTTCATTTTGGGGTTGCCAATGACATCTTGACGTTTGTCTGTCATTCTGGCGTAT
>DAIOVK010000224.1:0-5727 GCA_036759045.1 Kapaibacterium sp. (SeqCode)
TGTAACTTTTTCTGACAGACGCGGTAATGATACTTTACTTATTATTAATTTCTATGCTCCAAAGTTTACAATAAGACCGGTTTATGCTGATTATGGATTACTTGATGTTGGACAGTCCGTTGACAAAACATTTTGGGCAATAAATGAAAGCAAAACAAGTGATGTTTACATTGAAGAGTTAAAGTTAAAATTTGGTACAGAAGATTTCCAAATTATTGGTTTCGGACTTCCAACCATTATTCCTCCAATGGATTCTATTCCTTTCACAGTTCGTTTTACAGCAACCAGAACAAGTTCATCTCGGTTCCGAGATTCTGTCGGAATAGGTGATACCTGCATATTCGGATATAAAGCACTTGTAGAAGCACGAGTTGGCGACCCAACAATTGAAGTTACCGATGCTAATTTCGGTGATGTTTCTGTTGGTAAAACAGTTAACAGAGATATTTATATTAAAAACGGTGGAAGTACTGACTTAGTCATTACTGGCTTTGCTGGACCTGCTGAAAGCGTTTATAAAACAAATTTGCCTTATATAAGTGAAGATGAACCGCTTATTATTAAAGCCGGTGTTACTAACAATTATATTGTTAGCTTTACTCCAACTGCAGAAAGATATTATCCTGACCAAATTCTGTTCTTTAATAATGCTAATAGAATTGACAGTATAGCAATTTTAAATGGTAGAGGAATAAGGTCTGATTTAATTTCAAATTCTTATGACTGGGGACGTAAAAGAATTAGCCGTCCTGCATTCCCAATCGACCCATACCCAGCTGAAAACAATGTTATTCATTTAGAAAATAATGGTAGCGATGAAGTAAAAATATTTGGTTTACAAATTAGTACTAACAATAAAGGTGATGCATTTATTTTTGACAGAGAACGATTTAATAGTATGACCATACCAGCAGGCGGTACTGCTGATGTCCCTGTAACATTCCATCCTACTGAAACTGGCGTTCACGAACTAGTATTTCGTTACGAAAATACAGCTGGAAGCGAAACCGAAACTACATTAAGAGGTATTGGTATTGTCCCAAGAATAATTACAAGTGATTATGACTTTGGAACAACTATTGTTAATGATGTTCTGCATCCAAATGAACAAACGATTATCTTTACAAATGAAGCATGGGAATTCGGCGATTCCTTAACAATAACAGATTTAACATCACTTCCAAATGCTAATTCCATTTCTTCAGTTTGGGCTGATTTTGGCGAAGAAGGCTTCAAATACAGCAAACTTGGGTTGAACTTTCCAATAGTTTTGCAGCAGGGACAGTCCTTAGAGTTCCCGGCTCAATTTGTTGCAACTCATATAAACCAAAATACTGCCAGCTTAAGAAGTGTTAGCGATGCTGAAGCAGATGTTACATCAAACTGGAATGGTAACGGTTATTCTCAAAGAATTACTGCAACCGGGGGAAATGCACGTACCTGCTTAAATGACATTGCATATATAAATTGTGAAATTTCAAATACAGGAGCCGGCGTTATTGACGTTACTGAAATCCTTATTAGCCAAATAGAAGCAAACTTCTCATTTAATAATCCTGATGATGCTTTAGGATTTACTCTTTTTGAAGGTGAATCTAAAACTATTGTAATTAAATACCAACCTCTTTCTATTGGTACTCATACTGCTGATTTAATTGTAAGAAATTCTACTTTAGAAATGCCGGAAATCGTTGCTGAACCCAGATTAACCGGACTAGGCGAGCAATTCACCCGCAATACTTCTATGTTTATTCCTTTGGATTCAAAGAATCCTGTGATTGGACAAAAAGTCAGTGCTACCGTTAGATTAGATGATGGCGAAGATATTTCTCTTGCTCAAATAAACGAACTTGATGTAGTGCTTACTTATAAGGGTAGTTTCCTGAAAGTTATTCGTGAAGATATTCGCCTTTCAGACCGAATTTCCAACGGATTTACAATCGAAAATCTAACTATTGACGATAAAAACGGTGAAATTAAGTTTAATATAGTAGCTAAAACTCAAACCAATTTTATTGTTGGTTCCGGCGACTTATTCCATCTTTCTTTCAATACATTTTTACCTACTCAAAGCGATACGACCGGTTTTTCCGAATTAAAACAAACAATTATTGCACTCGGTTCTTCCTGTGTTATATTGACAAATACTTCAAACTCATTGGAACTCAAACCAGTTTGTATCAATGATTTACGTAAAATTGTCAGCACTGGTGGTGTTTATAATTTAGCTCCAATTAATCCTAATCCAGTTACTTCAACTGAAACTAATGTAGAATTTTCAGTAGCACTTGAGGGTTGGACAGAAATAACTATTTTTGATTCTGAGGGGCAAGTTGTTGCTAAACCAATTGCTAAATCTTTGAAACCGGGAAAATATTCTTTCATTATTCCTGTTGAAACATTAAGTTCAGGTACATACTATTGCAAGATGCTCTCAGGTCCTTACTCTGAGACAAGAAGTTTAGTTATTGTAAAATAATTCATTTCTTATTTAATAAACTTTCCGAAAACTTAATTGATTTCGGAAAGTTTTTTTATTTATACCAAACTGAAAACAAGAAGTAAAAATGAAAGTGTCGTTACGAATCCTAGATAAAGCAAGTGCTTCATTTAGATGGAGATGACATCACTTAGCACTGTCATTCTGACGGATGTCAGAATCCATCTTTAAAATAGTTTTTATAAACCATTAGTTATTTGTTATTAGTATTTTTACAAATAACCAAAAAGTAAGATGGATTCTGGCATACGCCAGAATGACAAGAAAAGATGTTATTCGTAACCTCAAAATGAAGTAAGACCTTTATTTAAATGAAGATGACAAAATGTTTAGAAAGATTAGATAGTTTAGATTTTAAACTTTCGCAAAGCTCCGAGAAACTCGTGCGAAAGTATTTAGTTCTTTTTACTTTGCGAAGGTTTCTTAACTTTCGTAAAGTTTTGTAGAGTAAAAGTAAAGATGTCATTGGTAAGCGCAGCGAAGAATCTCACAAGTCCTTGCTAACACAGGATTAGTTTTATAAATAAAAAAGATGTCCTACATTTTTGAAATGTAGGACATCTGGCATTTGAGAAAAAGTCATACGAACAGCTCGCTGTTCGTATGACTGATATTCAAAAAATTAATATACAATAAATTTAGCTGTGTATTGCTTTTCTTGAATTGTAATTTTTATAAAATACACTCCATTTGTTAATTTATTGCTAAAAGCAGCAGAGATTTGATTTTGAAAAAACCAATTTATAAAAAAATTAATTCATTTAAAAATTTTTCAAATTTTTTAAAATATAAAAAAAATGAATGCGTCAATATGTTAGCACTCAATTACAAAGAGTGCTAATTATTTTAAAAATGAAATTTTAGTATTTTTTTAATTAATATTTAATTGGAGGTTCTTATGAAACTAACACCTTTGCACGACAGGGTAATAGTAAAAGCTTCAGAAGCAGCAGAAGTTACAAAAGGCGGAATTATTATTCCGGATACCGCAAAAGAAAAACCACAGCAAGGCGAAATCATTGCAGTCGGTCAAGGCAAAACTGCTGAAGACGGCAAACTTACACCACTTTGCGTAAAAGCTGGCGATAAAGTGCTTTATGGAAAATATTCCGGTACCGAAATTACAATTGACGCAGAAGATTTTTTAATTATGCGTGAATCAGACATATTTGCTATTATTAACTAATTTTAAAAATAATATTCAAGGATAATAAAATGAGTGCAAAAATCATTAATTTTAATCAGGAAGCTCGTTCTACCTTAAAAAAAGGTGTCGATAAACTTGCTAATGCAGTAAAAGTTACTTTAGGTCCCAAAGGACGTAACGTTATTATAGATAAAAAATTCGGTGCACCCACCGTAACCAAAGACGGCGTAACCGTTGCAAAAGAAATCGAACTCGAAGACCCAATTGAAAATATGGGTGCGCAAATGGTTCGTGAAGTTGCTTCCAAAACCAGTGATGTCGCTGGCGATGGTACAACAACCGCAACTGTTCTTGCTCAGGCAATTTACCGCGAAGGTTTGAAAAACGTTACAGCCGGTGCAAATCCAATGGATTTAAAACGCGGTATAGATTTAGCTGTTACTTCAATTACAGCAGCTTTAAAAGAAATGAGCCGCGACGTTGAAGGTAAAAAAGAAATAGCTCAAGTTGGCTGCATTTCCGCTAATAACGATTCCACAATCGGCGACCTTATTGCCTCAGCAATGGAAAAAGTCGGAAAAGACGGCGTTATTACAGTTGAAGAAGCAAAAGGAACTGAAACAGGTATGGAAGTTGTCGAAGGTATGCAGTTTGACAGAGGTTATTTATCACCATATTTCGTAACAGATGCAGATTCAATGGAAGCAATTTTAGAAAATCCATACATCTTAATTCACGACAAAAAAATCTCCGCAATTAAAGATTTACTCCCAATTCTTGAAAAAGTCTCCCAAGCAGGCCGTTCATTGTTAATCATTGCAGAAGACCTTGAAGGCGAAGCACTTGCTACCTTGGTAGTAAACAAATTACGCGGCACTTTAAGAGTTGCTGCTGTAAAAGCTCCCGGCTTCGGCGACAGACGTAAATCAATGCTTGAAGATATAGCAGTTTTAACAAACGGAACTGTAATCAGTGAAGAAAAAGGTTTCAAACTTGACAATGCAAACCTTTCATATCTCGGAACAGCAAAAACTATTACAATTGACAAAGACAACACTACAATCGTCGAAGGTGCTGGCAAATCCGATGATATCAAGAAGAGAATCAATGAAATCAGAGTTCAAATTGAAAAGACAACAAGCGAATACGATAGAGAAAAACTTCAGGAACGCCTTGCTAAATTAAGTGGTGGTGTTGCAGTTCTTAAAATTGGTGCTGCCACAGAAGTTGAAATGAAAGAAAAGAAAGCCAGAGTAGAAGATGCATTACACGCTACAAGAGCAGCTGTAGAAGAAGGTATCGTCCCCGGTGGTGGCTGCGCCTATTTACGCTGCTTGCCTGAATTGGATAAATTAAATCCAACCAACTTAGACCAAAAGACCGGCGTTGATATTATTCGCAAAGCACTCGAAGAGCCAGCCCGCCAAATCATTACAAATGCTGGTTTAGAAGCATCTGTTGTTGTCCACAAAATTAAAGAAGGTAAAGGCGCCTTTGGTTTTAATTCAGCAAGCGAAGAATATGTTGATTTATACGAAGCCGGCGTTATTGACCCAACTAAAGTAGCACGCGTTGCTCTTGAAAACGCTGCATCAGTAGCAGGTTTACTTATAACAACCGAAGCTACAATAGTCGAAAAACCAAGCGAAGAAAAGAATGTCCCAATGATGCCTCCCGGCGGAATGGGCGATATGTATTAATAGATTTACGGCTAATGCTGTATGTAAATTTAAACCCCAGTTTTTTAGGAAGCTGGGGTTTTGTTTTTTGTGGGGGGAATTTCCAGTCAAACTATCAACAAGTTGATAGCATGACTTTTTTTAATTTTGTAAAGTTTTATCTTTTTAATATTGCTTTTTCTCTTCTTATACCAAACCGCTAACAATAATGGTAATATAATCTGTTATTCTGAATCGTAGCGAAGAATCTCACAACTCCTTGCTACCACAGACTTTGAGATTTCTCACTTCGTTGCCAATGACATCTTTTTTTGTCATTCTGGCATATGCCAGAATCCATCTTAGTAAAGCAAGTGAGCTTGCTCACTTGTTACATTTGGGCAAGCCCAAATGCTTCATTG
>DAIOVK010000225.1:0-5723 GCA_036759045.1 Kapaibacterium sp. (SeqCode)
TAGACGAAGCATTCCTTAATTTAAAAGGTTTTGAAAGCAGAGACCTTGTAAAATACGGAACTGATTTGCGCAATACTGTAAAGCAGTGGACTGGAATACCTGTTTCTATTGGAATTGCAAAGACAAAAACCCTTGCCAAACTTGCCAACCACATAGCGAAGAAAGACCCAAAGTTTAAAGGTGTTTTAAATATTTACTATGAAGATGATGTAAATGATTTTTTAAGACGCACAGAAGTTAGCGATATTTGGGGTGTGGGCAGGCAATATACCAAGCTGCTTAATAACCATAACGTTAAAACTGCTTATGATTTCATACAATTAGACGATAACTGGATTAAAAAGAAAATGACAGTTATGGGACTGCGGACTGCAATGGAGCTTCGCGGTATTCCCTGCATTACACTTGAGACCTCGCCATCTCCAAAGAAAGCAATAGTTTCTTCACGTTCTTTCAGTAAACTTACTTCGAACAAACAAGACATCAGGGAATCTGTTGCCTTTTTTACAAGTATAGCTGCACAAAAATTGCGTAAACAACGCTCTGCTGCATCGCTATTAACAGTCTTTCTTCGAACAAATCCATTCAGGGACATTCCGCAATATCACAATGGCGTGCTGGTGCAGTTGCCTCTTCCAACCGATTCGACTTCAGAGATGATTAGCTATGCTATGAAAGGAGTTGAGCAGATATTCCGCGAGGGCTTTCAGTATCAGAAAGTTGGCGTTATGCTCGCAGGAATCGTTTCACGCGATAGAAATCAATATATTCTTTTCGATAGGGAAGACAGGGAGCGTATGGATAAAATCAACGATGTAATTGACGGAATCAATAAAGAGATGGGTGCTTGGACTATTAGCTTTGCTGCTACTGGCACAAATCGCAACTGGAAAACAAGGGCAGATATGAAATCTCCTCGCTATACTACAAATTGGGAGGAACTGCTTAAGGTTTGAAGCTCAATAAGTTATTGATTTTATTTATATTAAGTATATTTGAAAATAGTTATTGATTATAAAAATAAAATGATTATTAGATGTTAATGATTAAAAAAAATTGAAAAAAGAAATTTCTTTAATAGATTAATTATATTTAATTTTGTTAAAAAAGATAATGGAACAATTTGAATGGCATAATGAAAAAAATGAATTAAATCAAAAGAAGCATAATATTAGCTTTCAAGAAGCAATAACCATTTTTGAAGACCCATTGGCAATTTATAAACCTGATACCGAACATTCCGATTTTGAAGAACGTTCTTATATTATCGGCAAATCCAATAAGAATAAACTTATAGTAGTTTCATTTACTGAAAGACAAAATAATATTAGAATAATAACTGCAAGATTAGCAACAAAAAAAGAAATAAGAAATTATGAAAACCAAATATAAAATTCTGGACTCGCCTTGCGATTATCTTGAGGAAGACATACCTGAAGAAATTGATTTTTCTGATGGAATACCTAATCCTTTTTGTAGTAACGAAACAATAAATATTGAACTCGATTCGGATATTGCAAGATATTTTAAAACTTCAAAAGAAGTCAATAGAGTATTGCGTGCTGTTATTCATTCAAATTTAAAAACCAGTATAAAAAAAGTAGATGCAGAAGTTTAATGTTCGTACAAAAAAAACTGAAGTAATTATTCATATAAATTTAAAACATTATGAACACTTTACTCAATTGGAAAAAAGGACTTTTTAAAAGTACTTATCAACTGCTTGCAAGCGGTATTCCCTGTGGTTTCTTAAAAGTCAAAACATTTAGGAACAATACCGAAGGAGAACTAAATAATAAAAAGTTTATTTTTGAAAACAAGGGTTTTTGGAAGAGTGAAACTCTTATTATTGATGCAATAACAAATGCACAGATAGCAGTTATTAAGTATGATTCATGGAAAAATAAAGCCGTTATTGAATATTCAGAAAACAAATATCGATTTGAATTCGATAATTTCTGGCACACAAAGTGGAATATTTTGCTAAATGAAGAAGTTGTTGCTTCTTATAAAACATCAGTTTTTTATACGAAAGGAGAAATATTTTCCAATTCGGCTGATGAATTACTGATTTTAACTGGTATTTACATTTCCAATTATTATATGCAAAAAACTGCCGCTGCAGCGTCTTAATTTAGTGCTGTTGGCTATTGGCTGATAGCTTCTTTGGAATTATTAGTTATTGGTCATTAGTCATTGATAGGTTAAACGAATAATGAATGGATACATAAAGATTAGAAAGATTAGAGGTTTAGATAGTTTAGTTTTTTCAACTTTCGCAAAGCTCCGAAAAACTCTGCGAAAGTGAAACAAGTCATGCTATCAACTTGTTGATAGTATGACTAAAAAGCAAGATGGATTCTGACATCCCTCAGAACGACACACTGTATATAGTATTGTATTAACAAATGATGATTTATTTCTTTAAACCAAAAAATTATGAAAGAGAAATATTTTACAAAAGAAAATATTATTGAAATAAGCAATCAAATTAAAACTGAATCAGCTCCTTATAATAAATATGCAGGTATGCCCGTATTATCTGACAAATCTGCTTTACTTGTTTTAGATATGCAAAATTACTTTTTGCTTGAAAGTTCGCATGCTTTCATTCCATCGGCACATGCTATTTTATCCCCAATAGATAATATAATTAAATATTTTGAAAAACAAAACAGACTAATATTTTTTTCTCAGCACTGGAATAATAAGCAAAATTCAATGCAAATGTATAAAAAATGGAATTCCCTTTTGGAAAAAGATGACTTATACTTCAATATCCATAAGCATTTTGATTTAAAAAATAAAATCATATTTGAAAAAAATCAATTCGATGCTTTTTATAATACAATATTTGAAAGCGAGTTAAGAAAAAATAGTATTGAGCAAATTATTTTTTGTGGTGTGATGACCCATCTTTGTTGCGAAACTACTGTAAGAAGTGCCTTCGTCAGAGGGTTTGAGCCAATTTTTCCAATCGACACTACAGCAACCTACAATATAACTTTGCATAAAAACACATTTATCAATTTATCACACGGTTTTATTACTCCGCTTTTGTCAGATGAAATATTGAGAGGGTAGCTGTCTGGTAAAAGCTATCGGCTAATGGAAAAGAATAAAAATGACTTTCCAAGTAGTTTTTTACTTGGAAAGTCAAGAATGAATAAGATGTATTCTATAATTCAGAAGAATTATAGAAAAGGGTAATTGGTTAAATAGTTCTTAATAAAATACCTCTACGATTGCGTATTTCAGTTTTTCCCTTGTCTGTTTCTATTAGCACATCTTCACCATAAAAACGAGCTGATAAAGCGCCCGATTTTACTATTGTTCTTTGAACTAAACCTCTTTCTTTTAGTAATTCTACTCTCCCGTCACGAAAAGTTGCAATAATCAGGTCTTGTTCATCATTGAAAAATGCAGTAACAACATCTTTACAAATAACAGGACTTAGCACCAAACCTTTATTATTTACAATATTTATTCTTCCATTAACAACTTTTATTATTTTTTGCATAGCTATTGATTGATAAATGTATATTATATTTTCTTTTAAATTCACAAATACTAAAATATTTGATATGTATATCAATTATAAAAATATAATTTAATTACTTTATATTTAAAATGATTATTAATCTATTTTCAAAAACATGGCATAATTCTATTTCAAAATTAATAAGTTATCTCCCATAAACAAGTACAATATTAAAATAGTAATAATAATAAATAATAAAATAGAAAATAAAATCAACCTACTTTTTTTCTTTTGAACAAACATAAAAACAAGTTTATTTTTTCTAAAGAATTCATTAAAATAACTATTATAAATCTTTGATTTATTAGAAAAAGGCAAAAGATAAGTTGATACTTTAGCTTTAGCTATTCTTAATGTGAATTTTTTATAATCTTCATTATATTTTGCATATTCAAAAAAATCTTCATCAGAAAAAAGCAAAAGACCGCCAACAGATACTTTGCCTGGAATTTCAGTTGGTTTTATAAATAGAGGTAATTTGCTCCATTTAATAAAATCATTAACACATTTAAAATATGTTAGTTCATCATCAGGGGTTTGCTCATTACTGTAATGATTTCCTTTTAACCATGCATCAAATTCTTTTAAAAAGAATTTACACCAAATTTCAATATGTTCAAATATATAATATGCTTCAAAAATATTTTTTGCACTTGTGCTGATTAAATCGAACCTATCTATTTCTTCTATAGTTAATATTGTTGCAGCTTCATTTTTACAAAATTCAATAACATTATTTTTTTCTTTATTAAGGCGTGGTATCATTCTAAGTAATACATCTTTTTTTTCTGAAGCTATTTGTTGTTTTCTTGGTAATGCTTCAGCTAGTAATTTTTTTTCTTTTTTATCGCTAAACCACTTACCTATACTTGATACACCTGAACTAAGTAAATTTGCTCCAGTGCTAGCTAAAAAACCAGCAGGCCCAGCATATTTGGAATATTTTGTTAATTTAACAATATTTTTAGCAACTTTTCCAACTGTTTCAGAATTATTTTTTATATTTTTTGCGATATTTTCAAATCTTTCAGAAACTTGAAAAACCATATCGGTAATTTCATTCATTTGTTCCTGTAATTCAAATGCTTCTTTTAACAATAATTGAATTTGCTCTTGTTTTTTTTGAACTAAATCCATATCTAAATCCCCATTAATTTCATTAATAAAGAACTAATATGGTCCGACCAATCTCTTACTTGAGTAATTAATTTAGTTCTTAATTCTAAATCAACCATTTCGCATTTTTTTGAATCAATTGTTAATGCTTTATCTAATATTTTATCTATTCTGTTAGAAATATTATCAAGTTGCTTTTCTACAATTGGTGCGTTAGTCCTAAATTTTTCTAAGCTAATATTTGAATCAATTAAATATTTTTCTAATGATACATCCATCTGTTTCATTAAGAAATCAATTTCCTTTACTGTTTTAACAGTATCTAATGTACATTCCCAAAGAACAGAGACATTATTTACAACTTCTTTAGTTGTATTCATTGCAGTGTCCATTTCTGCAAACATTTCTTTAACATTATTTACTGAACTATCAAATCTATTTAGAAATTGTTCATTTTCAGAACTTAAATCTAATAAATTTTTTGATGATAAAATTTCATCAGTATTTTTTCTGAAATCTGATAAGGTAATATTGCTCATTTAAAAATCCTTTTAATTAATTGAAAAAATTGTTTTTTTTTATTAGTAAATTATATTGTTTATACTGATTTTCATAAAAAAAGGGCATTTTCACATTATGCCCTTATTCGAGGTATCGCCAAACACCTTGTCAGAAAACATAAAGGAAAACGCCCGGTCGGGGCGTTGCCTTTACTACCGTTCTCTGACTTTGAAAATTGGCGATTTCCGAATAAGAACAGAAGTAAGACTACGCTTACATATTTATTTTATTTCACTATATTTAAATAGTTTCCTTTCTAATATTTTGTTTTTTTCAATATTTCAAATTAATTATTTTATAATTACAAAGCAAATTTATTTTAATTTTATTCTTTTTTGTCAAAACCACAGATTTATACCAAACCGCTAACTAATTGTGCAAAATTATAATATCATTCTGAAGCGTTGTGAAGAATCTCAAGTATTGAGGATACAATGGTTTGTGAGATTTCTCACTTCGTTACCAATGACATCTTTTTTGCAAAACCAATGAAACACAGAACAGC
>DAIOVK010000226.1:0-5715 GCA_036759045.1 Kapaibacterium sp. (SeqCode)
AAAAAATACACAAAAAAAGCATTGTTACAAATATTTTATCCCTACGGGATAAGTAAAATAGCAGCAAGTATTAAAGATGTGTATAATCGTTAGCCTAATAAGGAGGGGCAGGGGAGGTTTTACAAAGGTTTTATTAGTAAAAGAAGTATTTTATAAAATCTATAAAAGCATCGTAATAAACATGACGAGACACTAGAACTAAACGAAGAGTTCTAAAAATTATTATTATTAGCTGAGCGAGGAATCTCACAAATCCAGAACTCCAGACCCCTCGTTGTTTTTCTTTTTGTAGTCTTGTCATTCTGAAACGCAGCGAAGAATCAAGAGAATAGTGGTTAAAAGATATTTTTTGGATTCTTCACTTCGTTCAGAATGACAGGGTAAAAATATGTCATCTCCATTTAAATAAAGGACTTGCTCTATCGTTGGGGCGAAATTACATTAAAATTGAAATAACAAAAAAACATTTAATATATACAAAGCATTATGAATACAAAAATACCAATAAGAGAAGAAGCACTGTCTCTTTTATTAAAATACAACCAAAGCGAATCTTTGCTCAACCATGCAAAGTCTGTTGAAGCTGTTATGCGTTATTTTGCAAAACTCAACGGTGAAGATGAGGGAAAATGGGGTATTATCGGTTTAGTCCACGACTTGGACTATGAAAAGTTTCCTGAAGAGCATTGCAGAAAAACAGAAGAAATATTGAATGAACAAAACTGGGACAGAGAATATATTCGGGCTGTAATATCGCATGGCTATGGATGTGTAAATAACATTGAACCAATTACCCGACTTGAAAAAACGCTTTACGCAATTGACGAATTGACGGGATTAATCACTGCCTGTGCATTGGTTCGTCCTTCAAAAAGCATTATGGATTTGGAAGTAAAAAGCGTAAAGAAAAAATGGAAGGATAAATCATTCGCTGCCGGTGCCAATCGGGAAGTGATACTGAAAGGTGCTGAAATGCTCGGGATTGAACTTGATGATTTGATTAAACATTCTATCGAAGGAATGAAATTAGTCGCAAAAGAAATTGGCTTGTAAAGTATTACTAATTTCTGTTTATAGAATTTTTTCAAATTTTTTTAATTTTTGTAGAGACAAGGCATGCCTTGTCTCTAATTTTTTTTATTTCCTTCTATAATTTCATAACTCCTTACCTAATAACGAAAATAAAGGAGTTAGAAGATTTTACATGTAAAGTACAATTGCGCATATTATAACAAAAAGGATGTCATTCTGAACGAAGTGAAGAATCTCAAACTCTGTGTTAGCAATGACTTGTGAGATTCTTCGCTGCGCTTCAGAATGACAAGACTGCGAAAAAAGAAACTACGAGGGGTCAGGAGTTCTGAATTTATTTTTGATAAAGAGGTTTAATTCCAAACCGCTTATTAATATCGCAAAATTATAATGTCATTGGCAATCGAAGTGAAGAATCTTAAGCTTTCTTTTAGCAATGATTTGTGAGATTCCTCGCTGCACTTCGAAATGACACTTTAAAGTAACTATGAACGTAATATGGTATTAGCTGCTTTGCTTATACTTTCCGAAAGTATCTAAACCTTTAGGAAAGTTTTTTGTTGGACACAGTAATCACTTTTTCATATTTTTCTTTCCAGCGCCCAGCCACTATTCCCCATTCCCCATAAAACTACTCTGCTGCTTTCATTATTTGGATTTGGTCGCGTAT
Organism: Kapaibacterium sp. (SeqCode); assembly: GCA_036759045.1. Lineage (GTDB taxonomy): Bacteria > Bacteroidota > Ignavibacteria > Kapaibacteriales > UBA2268 > JAAYJM01. Next base: position 1,703 of record DAIOVK010000226.1, read on the forward strand.
TTCGGCTGCTCGCTCAAAATCAAGGTTGCGTGCTGCTTCTTTCATATCTATAAACATCTGCTCAATCAGTTCTTCACGCTGCTCTTTTGTAAGGAATTTAGTAATAGGACCAGCTGCCCGCTTTAATTTTTTCGTTTCCTGTTCTTCGTGACGTTTTATTTTTTGCTGAGAAATGTCTGCAACGGAGGTGGAACTTAAAATATCATCAAGCGATTTGAAAACAGTTTTTGGGTCAATATTATGCTCAATGTTGTATTCCTGTTGCAGTTTGCGGCGCCTGTTAGTCTCATTTAAAAAGTTGTTCATCGAATTTGTTATTCTGTTAGCATAAAGTATTACAAGCCCCTCAACATTACGGGCAGTCCTCCCAGCAATTTGAAGCAACGAGCGTTCACTACGCAAAAAACCCTCCTTGTCGGCATCAAGAATAGCAACAAGCGAAACTTCCGGCAAATCCAATCCCTCGCGTAAAAGGTTTACTCCGACAAGCACATCGTAATCTCCCACACGCAAAGAGCGGATAATATCAACTCGTTCGAGCGTTACGACGTCTGAGTGTATATAAGCAACTTTTATTTGGAGGTTTTGCAAATAATCGGCTAAATCTTCAGCCATTCGTTTAGTTAAAGTGGTTACAAGCACCCTTTCTTTCTTTTCAGTTCGCTTTCTTATTTCATTTATTAAATCATCAATCTGGTTATCAACAGGACGCACACTGACTTCCGGGTCAATAAGTCCGGTTGGGCGAATAACCTGCTCAACAAACACGCCACCACACTGCTCAAGCTCATAATTAGCCGGAGTAGCACTAACATAAATAACTTGATTGATTAAAGTTTGAAATTCTTCAAAACGTAAAGGGCGGTTTTCAAGAGCTGAAGGAAGGCGGAAGCCATGCTCAACCAGAGAAGATTTACGCGACCTGTCCCCTGCATACATTGCCCTCACCTGTGGAACAGAAACGTGGCTTTCATCAATAACTAAAAGGTAATCCTCCGGAAAGAAATCGAAAAGACAAGCTGGACGCTCGCCAAACTGCCTTCCAGCAAGGTGCATTGAGTAATTTTCAATTCCAGAGCAATAGCCGACCTCCTTCATCATTTCAATATCATACATAGTTCGCTGCTCCAAGCGTTGTGCCTCCAGCTCCTTGCCTAATTCCCGTAGTTCTTTTAAACGATGATAAAGCTCGTCTTTTATTTTAATAATTGCAGAAGCAAGTTGGGATTGAGATGTAACAAATAGCTTAGCAGGAAAAATCGTTATGGATTCCAATTTTTGTAACTGTCGCCCGCTTCTGAAATCTATATAGCTGATTGTTTCAATTTCATCACCCAAAAGTTCAATCCGCACAGCTTCAGTATCCTCATATCCCGGAACTACATCTATCACGTCTCCCCTAACTCTGAAAGTGCCGCGTGTAAAATCGAAATCATTCCTTGAGTAATGCAGTTCAGACAGGCGATAAAGCAGTTTTTGGCGAGAAATTCTCTGTCCTTCATGCAAACACATTAAATGTTCAAGAAAATCCTCTTTTCGCCCAATACTGTATATACAACTTACTGAAGCTACTACAATCACATCTCGCCTGCCTTCAACCAATGCACTCGTAGCATGAAGCCGCATCCTATCAATTTCATCGTTAATAGAAAAGTCCTTTTCAATATATGTATCAGTAGGTGCAATGTATGCTTCGGGCTGGTAGTAATCGTAATAAGAAATGAAGTATTCTACTGCATTATTAGGAAAGAAATTCTTGAATTCGCTGTATAGCTGTGCAGCAAGCGTTTTATTCGGTGAAATAACAAGAGTAGGACGCTGAACTTCCTGAATTACATTAGAAACTGTAAAAGTTTTTCCGGAGCCGGTAACTCCTAGCAATGTTTGATGTTTATCGCCACGCTGCAAACCTTCCGTCAGTTCCTTAATGGCTTTGGGCTGGTCTCCGGCTGGTTTGTAGCTTGATATTAATTCAAAATTTTTCATAAGTAATAAAAAATAATTCAAAATTATTAATTTTTTTCTAAAATATTATATTTTTAATTGCATTATCTATTTGAGTTTTGTATTTTGGATTGTTTATATTGTTAAAATAAAGATATTGTAAATTGAAATTAATTAATTAATAACTCACATTGGACATTTCTCGTATAAGAGAGGATAATAGGCAGGGCTGATTCGTTCTTTTATTTAATACAACAAATCCAATTCCCCTCTTGAGAGCTAACGATTATACACAAATATTAGTTCTCAAGAATAAGGGAGTAAAAAAGGTAAAGTGTCTTAAAAATATATTCCGTAGGAATTATATATTTGTAACAAGAATAATCCTTAACTGTGCTTATCCCATAGGGATTATATATAAAAAAGCTATTAAATATTTAATTCCTACGGAATAAAAAACTTGAAAAGGAAGCATAGTTACAAATATTAAATCCCTAACGGGATAATTAGAATAGTAGCAAGTTTTAAAGATGTTTTTAATAGTTAGTCTCCAGAGTGGAATAAGAAAAGTGGATTTAATAACGTATCAACCCTACTCAAGAGAAGGATTTAGAACAATACAACTCTGCATTAAACAGAAATGTCTAAAGTGCATAAACAAATAAAGTTATGTTAGATTTAGTATATTTAATACCATTATTTCCATTGCTTGGTTTTTTAACCCTCGGATTATTTGGTAAAGCAATAAAGAAAGAAGCGATTATCGGAATAATTGGAAGCGGCGCTGTCGGTTTTAGTTTGGTTGTTGCTATTCTTATTTTCATAGAAATGCTATCAAATCCAATAAGTTCTCCTCACATCGTAACTATTTACAAGTGGTTTGAAGCAGGTGAATTAAACATTTCTATTTCATATCAGATTGACCAGCTTTCAATGCTTTTCACTCTTGTCGTTACAGGGGTTGGCTTCTTAATTCATATATATTCAATAGGTTATATGCATGGCGACAGAAGTTTTTATCGTTTCTTTGCATATCTCAACCTTTTTATATTTATGATGCTGAACCTTGTGCTGTCAAGTAATTTTCTTCTTACATTTCTTGGCTGGGAAGGAGTTGGGCTTTGCTCATACCTGCTTATCGGCTTTTGGTATGACAGAAAATTTGAAGGAGTGCGGATTAAATGGACTGGCGATGCCGGCAACAAGGCATTTATAGTAAATCGAATTGGAGATTTTGGCTTTTTAGTAGCTATGTTTTTGATTTACGTTACTTTCAATTCGCTTGACTACGTGCAAGTAATGAGTGCAGCATCAGAAAGTTCAAAAATGCTTTATGGCACTGGAATTATAACAGCAATAACTTTACTTTTATTTCTTGGATGCACAGGAAAATCGGCTCAGCTTCCTCTTGCAGTGTGGCTTCCTGACGCTATGGCAGGCCCAACGCCAGTTTCTGCATTAATTCACGCTGCTACTATGGTTACAGCTGGAATTTTTCTGGTTGCAAGGTCATCAATACTTTTTGCACTATCGCCAACTTCAATGGCAGTAGTAGCTGTAGTTGGAGTTGCAACTGCATTTTTTGCCGCTACAATAGGCATTGTCCAAAATGATATAAAGAAAGTGCTGGCTTATTCTACCGTTAGCCAGTTGGGATTTATGTTTGCTGCTCTTGGGGTGGGCGCTTTCACTGCCGGCGTTTTCCATGTAATGACCCACGCATTTTTCAAAGGATTGCTTTTCCTTGGAGCTGGTGCAGTAATACACGGTTTGCACGAAGAGCAAAACATTAAGCGAATGGGAAATCTCCGCAAATATATGCCAAAAACATATCTTACATTTTTCATAGCAACACTTGCTATATCGGGTATTCCTCTTTTCAGTGGCTTTTTCTCCAAAGATGAAATCCTTTGGTATAGCTTTGCCAATGGCAATACTTTAATGTGGTTAATCCTTGCTGTGTCTGCTTTCTTTACAGCATTCTATATGTTTCGTTTGGTGTATCTTGTATTTTTTGGGAAAGAGCGTTTTGATGCTCATCACGTTCATCCACACGAAGCACCTGCAAC
>DAIOVK010000227.1:0-3606 GCA_036759045.1 Kapaibacterium sp. (SeqCode)
AATTTGATAAAAATTATGTCATTTCCTTTGCCAATGACATCGCTACTATATATTTTAATACAATATCTATAAAACAAATATAGAATCAGAACTCCTGCTCCCTCGTAGTTCGCTATTTCGCATGCTTGTCATTTCGAACCCCCTGATAGAGCAAATGCTTTATTTAAATGGAGATGACAAAATTTTACCCCTGTCATTCTGAAGCGCAGCGAAGAATCCAGAAAATTTTTTTAACCACTACTCTCTGGATTCTTCACTTCGTTCAGAATGACTGGGTTAAGTGATGTCATCTCCATTTAAATAAAGGTCTTACTTTATTGGGGGTTCGAAATGACACATTTTGATTTTGAACTTTTTGTTAACGTTTGGTATAAATAATAATCTTTTTTTTGGGGAGCTGGTACAGAATTCATTTTGTTATCACTGATAACAAAATGCTTATTCATATTTTTCAACTGGAAATTTTTGATAATTATTAAATCACCAATCAAACAAAAATAGATGAAATTGAAAAAAAAATATTATATTAGAAAATAACAAAGGAGCAATTAAAAATAGAATATTAAAATATTAATAGGAATAAGTTATGAAAACACTAATTGAAACTAATAGCTATCGGTTGCTTAAAGAACATTATAATGAAATTAGTAAAGTTCATATCAGAGATTTATTTGAATCCGACCCCAACAGATTTGATAGGTTTTCTATTAAATTTGACGACATTTTATTTGATTATTCCAAAAACATTATTACTAATGAAACATTAGAACTTCTAACTCACCTCGCCGATGAACAAAAGCTCGGTGCAATGATTGAAAAGATGTTTAGCGGCGAAAGGATTAATAACACAGAGAACAGAGCGGTTTTGCATTTTGCTTTACGTAACAGATTGCAAGAACCAGTGAGATGCGATTCATGGGATGTAATGCCGAATATTTATCAGGTATTGAATCAGATGCGAAACTTCGTTAATTCTGTACATAGTGGTGCTTGGAAGGGCTGCACCGGCAAAGCGATAACTGATATTGTAAATATTGGTATTGGTGGCTCAGACCTCGGTCCTCAAATGGTATGCAATGCTTTAAAGCCATATTCAATCGGAAACATAAAAACTCATTTCGTATCTAATGTTGACGGAACACAAATTGTCGAGACATTGAAGAAATTAGATTTAGAAACAACTTTGTTTATTATTTCCTCAAAATCCTTCACTACTCAGGAAACTTTGACCAATGCAATAACAGCAAAAAAAATTTTCTTACAAAAGGTTGCAAAACACGAAAAAGATATAGCAAAACATTTTGTAGCAATTTCAACAAATGAAAAAGATATCAGGGAATTTGGAATTGACCCAAAGAATATGTTTGTATTTTGGAATTGGGTCGGTGGCAGATTTTCTCTTTGGTCTTCTATTGGACTTTCAATTGCTCTTCAAATCGGAATGGAAAGGTTTGAAGAACTACTCGAAGGTGCAAACAAAATGGATATTCATTTTAAAAATACCCGCTTCGACAAAAATATTCCAGTAATCGCGGCTTTGCTTTCAGTTTGGTACACAAATTTTTTTGGTGCTAAAAGTCATTGCATTATTCCTTATGACCAGTACCTCGAAAAACTACCGGATTACTTGCAGCAACTTGAAATGGAAAGTAACGGAAAATGCGTATCTAAATGTGGTAAGAAATTGATTTATTCGACAGCACCTGTTATTTTTGGTAGAGTGGGCACTGATGCCCAACATTCGTTCTTTCAATTAATTCATCAAGGCACTCAGCTAATTCCTGTTGATTTTCTTGCTCCGGTAAACTCGCACAACCCAATTAATTCCCAGCACGAAATTCTTCTATCCAATTGCTTCGCACAAACTGAAGCACTTATGAAAGGAAAAACAAACGAAGAGGCAAAAAATGAGTTGATTCAAGCCGGTATGAAAGAAGAAGAGATTGAACTATTGCTTCCCCATAAGGTTTTTGCAGGAAATAAACCCACTAATACCATTTTATATAATAAATTAACGCCATCTGTTCTTGGCTCACTACTGGCTATGTACGAGCATATTACTTTTGTAAAAGGAGTTATTTGGAATATAAATTCTTTTGACCAGTGGGGAGTTGAACTTGGAAAGCAACTTGCAAAAAGAATTTATCCCGAATTAAGTGGAAATAATAAAATCTTTACTCACGACTCTTCTACTAATGGGCTAATAAACTATTTTAAAGAAAATATGGTTTAATTGTGAGAATCTTTCTATAATTTTTTTTGGTTAAAGCACTACGAAATAAGCAAATTCATATCTTCAAAAACGATTTGCTCTGCTTGCTCGTAGCTGATATTTTTTAGAACCTCTGAAAATTCGTTCTGGATTTGCTCTTCAAGTTTGTCGCATATATAAACAAAACTGCCATAGTTCTGCTGGCGATATGTCCAGGAAAGAATAATCTTTAATTCGTCAATATCTTCTTTTTGATAATTACTATCGAAAAGTATTCCGTTAAAATAGCAAGCGTGAATTTTACTAAATAGCTGTTGCAAAGGTGCTTTTTTCCCTATTGTTTCCTGATGAATCAATTTTCCATACCTAATAAAAAATATTTCTACTGTTTTGAATCGCTGCGAAGAAGGTATTACTAGTATAAAATTGTTTTGATTAATGGAAGTAGGGACTTTCTGCTGCCGATTAAATAATTTTTTTAATTGAAAGATTTGATTTTTAATTGATTCTGCCTTTTCAAATTCTAATTTATCAGAAAATTCATACATTCTTTTTTCATAAAGTTCAATTATACCATCATTGAAAGAGCAGAGAAAAGAACGGACTCTGTCCAATTCATTAGAGTATTTTTCAGGTACTTCTACTGAGCAGGGCGAAAGGCACATATCAAGATGAAAATATATGCATTGCTTGTTCTTCGGGCTTGTGTGCAAATCTTCCTTAGCGCATTTTCTCAGTTGAAAACGTTTATCAATCAAAGTAATAATATCCTGAGCAAAGTAATCGCTGTTGAATGGCCCGAAATATTCAGCACCATCAGCTTCAATGCTGTGAGTAATTTCAAGTATAGGATAGCTTGCGTTTTTCGGTATTTTTATGAATGAAAAGCTTCTGTAAATCTTGCTCATCGAATTGAATTTCGGCTTTATTTTCTTTATTTCCCGAGATTCATGCAAAAGTGCAGAAAGTTCAGTGTCAGTGCATTCCCATGTGATTTTGTAGATACTTTTTAGCATATTGGAAATCTTTGTCGAAGATGCAATTCCAGTAAAATATGAATTTACTCTTTCTTTCAGGGATTTTGCTTTCCCAACATAAATAATATTTCCTTTTTTGTCATAAAAATAATAGACTCCCGGCTCGCCCGGCAAATCTTTTAATGAGTTTTCAAATAGCTTGTAATTTTTCGCTGGAATTTTAAATTGTTTGGTAGCAAGATTTTGGAATTTTAAAAGTTCTTCAATACTGGTAATGTTATGCTCCTGCTCTGCAATTTGCAGTAGTTCATTTAAAATCCTTGCTGTTGCAATAGCATCTCCATAAGCACGGTGCCTGTCGTTGATTAAAATATTGAAATGGCTTGCAAGAGCTCCAACATTTGCTTTTTTATTTTG
>DAIOVK010000227.1:3706-5657 GCA_036759045.1 Kapaibacterium sp. (SeqCode)
ATTTCTCCTGATAATGTTGTAACACAGGAAATTTCAGTAATACTGTTTAATTGTGCATTTGAGCCGGTTGTTTCAACATCGCATACAACAAAAGGAATGTCCCATATTGATTTACTTAAACTTTCCATTCTAATTTACCTTTGACCCATGTACTCTCTACGTGGTTTATTCCAAAATGATAGAATAAATCAATATAAGTAGGTATGTTTAAAATAGAGAAATCGGAGTATTTGCCAATTTCCAAACTGCCAATTTGTTCGGATTTTAAGAGTGCGGCAGCTCCGTTTAAAGTAGAAGCAACGAGAGCTTCCTCGCAGGTCATTCGCATATTTGTTATTGCAAGCGATAGAATTTGCTGCATATTTTCAGTGAAGCAGGAACCGGGATTGCAGTCTGTTGCTAGAGCAGTAATAACATTTTTTTCTATTATTTTTCTTGCTGGAGCGTATTGCATACGCAGAAAATAAGCAGTTCCGGGAAGTAAAGTAGCAACAGTTCCGGCTTTTTGAAGTGCGTCAATTCCATCGTCTGAGATAAATAGCAAATGGTCAGCAGAAATTGCACCAAGTTTTGCTGCAAGTTGTGCAGAACCGAAGCAGGCAAGTTCGTCTGCGTGAACCTTCAATTTGAAACCGAGGTCTAACGCTTTTTGTAAAATTTGTTTGCCCTGCTCTAGCGAGTAATATCCTTCATCAACGAAAACATCGCAAAATTCAGCAAGTTTTTCCTCGGCAACTTTAGGCAGCATTTCATTGCATATAATATCGACATATTTTTGATGATTGTCTTTGTATTCGGGTGGAAAATCGTGAGCGCCCAAAAAAGTGCTGCTAATGTGAAGAGGAAGTTCTTTTTTCAATTCTTTAATAGCTTCAAGCTGCTTGATTTCGCTTTCTAAAGTAAGCCCGTAGCCACTTTTCACCTCTATTGCAGTAGTCCCGTGTTTTAAAGCATTTTTTCCTAATCTTATTCCTACTTCAACTAATTCGTCAAGTGTAGCAGCTCTTGTGGCAGACATAGTGCGCAATATACCGCCACCTTCAGAAGCAATTTGCTGATAGCTTACTCCGCGCAACCGGCGGGCAAAATCTTCTGAGCGATTGCCAGCGAAAACGATATGTGTATGTGAATCAACAAAGCCGGGTAAAATTGTTTTGCCAGCAGCATCAATAATGTTATCGGGAATTATTTCTTGCTTCTCAAGTTTTTCATTTGCTTCTTTGTTTGTTCCGAGCCAAAGTATTTTTTCATCAAAAAAAAGAGCAGCATCTTTTATTTCAGAAACGTTTTGCATTTCAAAACCAATCAGTGCTTTTTTACCATTTGCATTTATTGTAACTAACGAAGATATATTTTTTATAAGTGTTTTCATAAATTTCTCTAATTTTTGCTATCAATTTTTTTGTTTTTTTTTGATAACCAATAATTACAAAAATAATATTTATACCAATAAAATGTAAGTTCTTTTATTAAGAAATGCAATTTATTTGAACTCTTTCCCAAGTTGCACTTGGGAAGGAGGTTTCTTTTCAAGCTGTGCTTTATATTTTTTAATAAATGAAAAGAAAAGCATAGCTTATATGAAAGTTGTCTTCCCAAGTGCAACTTGGGAAGTAGGAAAAGAATAGATATTCAATATCTGTATATGTAAATATTTGTAATATATATAGTTATTTGTTATAAAAGCCGAAGTGGTTCATTCGAAGCGCAGCGAGAAATCTCACAAATCCTTGTTAACACAACATTTGAGATTCCTAACTTCGTTATTAATGACATTTTTTCTCAGTCATGCTATCAACTCGCTGATAGTATGACTAAAAAGCACTGTTTCGTAATTACGCTTTTATTGATGTCATCTACATTTCAATAAAGGTCTTCTTTTATCTTGGGGTGCCGATGACATCTTTTTTGCAAAACCAATGAAACACAGAACAGCACTAAGAAATCCCCC